>NZ_JBREBQ010000006.1:0-124685 GCF_052906625.1 Geobacillus sp. CCR
TCGTTGGGTAGTCGTCAACCTGCCCCCTGATGCAACCCCAAGTCAAGGAAGGAGGACGAAGTCCGTTTGCACTTCTGGGGAGTTGCAAGCCCCCACTTCAAGCGTTAGCTAAGTGGGGGTAGTTGACACAGACGGTCTTTCTCTGAGCTTCAAAACAGACCGTTAGGAACGAACGGTTGTTTTTTACCGTCCTTCGACGGTCGCCCGTGTTCCAAGAAAAAACGACCATTCCCTGCTCGAAGGCAGTTCACGGTCGTTTTTTCGCCATTATCCGTTCCATTCGATCGCTTGGATCGGGTCGAGTTGTTCTGTTTCTTCCCGAACGCGTTCAATGTCAGCGCCAAGCGCGGCCAGTTTTTCATGAAAGCGGACATAGCCGCGGTCAAGATGACGAAGCTCGGTCACGCGCGTGTAGCCGTCCGCCGCAAGTCCAGCCAAAATCAAAGCGGCGGCAGCGCGCAAATCGGTGGCCGCCACTTCGGCGCCTTGCAGCTGGCACGGGCCATTGATAATGACGGAACGCCCTTCAATTTTAATATCGGCGTTCATGCGCCGGAATTCCTCCACATGCATAAAGCGATTTTCAAACACCGTCTCGGTGATCATGCTCGTGCCTTCCGCTTTCAACAAGAGAGCCATCATTTGCGACTGCATGTCGGTCGGAAAGCCCGGATATGGCATCGTTTTAATGTCGACGGCTTTCAGCTTTTCCGGACCGATGACACGCAAGCCGCTTTCCTCTTCAATGACGGTCACGCCCATTTCTTCGAGTTTAGCGATCAGCGAGCCTAAATGTTCCGGAACGGCTCCTTGCACGAGGACATTGCCGCCGGTGATTGCCGCCGCCACCATAAACGTGCCGGCTTCGATGCGGTCCGGAATGACCGTATGCGTTGTGCCGACGAGCTCGTCAACTCCCTCGATTCGAATCGTTCCGGTGCCGGCGCCGCGCACTTTGGCGCCCATCGCGTTCAAAAAGTTCGCCAAATCGACGATTTCCGGCTCTTTCGCACAGTTTTCGATCACAGTCGTGCCTTCCGCGAGCACGGCGGCCATCATAATGTTTTCCGTCGCCCCGACGCTTGGAAAGTCCAAATAAATTTTGGCGCCGCGGAGCCGTCCGTTCACTTCCGCATCGATAAAGCCATTGCCGACTTTCACAGACGCGCCCATCGCTTCAAATCCTTTTAAATGTTGATCGATCGGGCGCGAGCCAATGGCACAGCCGCCCGGCAGCGCCACGCGGGCTCGGCCGTTGCGCGCCAACAGCGGCCCCATGACAAGCACCGACGCGCGCATTTTTCGCACATATTCAAACGGCGCTTCCACCGTCAACGGACCGGTGGCATCGACGGTGACCGTCTCGTCGGCAATGTGCACATCGGCGCCTAAATAGCGGAGCACTTCACTGATTGTATATACATCGGAAAGAGCAGGCACATCATGAATCGTACTTGTTCCTTTCGTAGCCAATAAAGTGGCAGCGATGACAGGCAAAACGGCATTTTTTGCGCCTTCCACTTTGACGGTGCCGCTCAACCGGTTTCCGCCACGGACGATGATCTTTTCCAAGGTATTCCCCTCCGCGTCCAATTTCTCTATATTAGTATTCAATGGTAATGATTGGGGTTCCAGCAACGACGCGCGTCTTGCCGCCCAATTTTTCTCTCAAGGCGAGTTGCAGGTTGATCGGCTGATGATTGGCGGCCGGGAGAACGTTCTTCCACTGCCCAGTATATGCAGACAGGGAAACGAGTGACTCTTCCCGCAGCCACTCGACAGGCGTCGCTTGAAAATCGCGAAGCAATTGAGAAGCTTGATCGAACAAACCACCTTCCATATTACCACTGAACTCGCCTTCAATACAAGCGAAAAATGTAGAGTGATTCACAAATAGTCCGTTCGTCGTTTTTTGAATGTGCTGTGCTGCTTCTTTCCACCCAGCTTGGCTCCACGTTGGGCCGGTCGCTTCATAGAGGATATACGTTTGCGGCGTTCCATTTGTGACGGTCATCACGAGCTGGATTTGTTCACGAAAAAAGGAATGTTCATTCGTGCCGATCACTTTTTGCCAATGGCTAGTTTGGTGGAACGTCCAGCGGAAGGAGCGGTATGTTTGTTTGAACTCCGCCATTTTTTTGAAAAAGTCCGCATCATTTTGAATATCGTGGGCATACTCTCTTGTGTACACGACCCAGCGGCCGAGCGAGGCACCGTGTTGCGCCAATGTGTGCGCCATCATTTCCAACGGTTCGGACCATTCGTTCCCCCGCGCGCCTTCCGTCCGGTATTGCCCTGCGGCCAACAACAAGACCGCGGCGGCCAGCGCCATCAGCCAACAGATTGGATTTTTTCTCATCTTCGTTCCCTTCCTCTCCTTACTTGTTATTGTTGCCACCGGGCAAGGGAACATACGTCAAAAAAATCGACAACCGGCGATTTTTGAAATCGCTTTCATAAATAAACATCAAAGCGGAGGGCAAACAGCCGAGAATCCATGGAAGAAGGGGACGGGACGGGGAGCAAAGAGGCGGCGGCAAGAACGGATCGGCCGGACAGAGGGCGGGGCAAGCGGACAGTTGGAGGGGGAGCCGAAGCACCACGGCGCCCCGGGCCTCCCTATTCGCGGAACAAATACGGCAAATCGGTTGACCAAGCCCAATAGTCAAGGAAAAAGTTCGCCACCGTCGAGCCGATGGCAATCGTCAATAAAATGTACAGCAGCCGCCCTTGGACGACGCGGTTCGGCCGAAGCAGCACCTCGAGCCGCACCGCCTGCAGCGTCCACCACGTCACCGCTAGAAACGCCAAATGAACGATAATCGAAATCAACGCTTGTTGGCCGATGACCAGCATCATCAAGTTTCACCTCTTTCTCAAGCATATGTGAAACGGCGCATACGAAGCATTTCCTCTTTTTCGGAACGCGGCGTGCAGCCAAAGCACTTCATGCGTTTCGAAAACAGATTAAGCGTCGCATGACAAGCTCTTCTCCCCCGAAACAGCACCGGCCGCACATCCAAGGTGCTCCTCGTCCCGAAACAAAGCCAGCGGGATGAGCATTCCCCTCTTTCTATGAAAATGCGCAGGCCTTGAAACTTTCATGCTAGGTGGAAAGCAAACATTGCTCGATGGAGCTTTCCTGCGCAAAGCACGCAGCGCATCCCCTCCTTTCCAAACGAAGCCGGCGGCGCAAAAAAAGAGGAGAGGCATTCTCCCTCTCCCTTTATTCTACCGTTACGGCAAAAAATCGCCAAAATGCCCAAACTGGGCAAGCATATCGTAAGCAAGCCCCGGCGCCCAGCCGATCGCCAACGTTCCAAGCGCGCAAAGAACGACGGCGGTCGACAGCCCGGCCGGCAGCCGGCCAAGCGGCGCGGTGAACGTCGGGCGGAAAAAGAGCTGGACGATCAAATTGAAATAATACACGTACGAGATGACGGTCGTGATCGCCATCACGGCGGCGAGCACATAATGGCCCGGCTCTGTGACGACAAGGCCGATGAAAATATGCAGCTTGGCGATAAAGCCAGCTGTTCCTGGGATGCCGGCGAGCGAGAGCAAAAACAGCCCGAACGCCGCAGCCAGAAATGGGCGGTGCCGATATAAGCCGGCGAGCCCATCCAAATCATCGGATCCGGTTTCATTGACAATATGGGCAATAATGGCAAACGCCCCGATGTTCATCAACGTATAGACGAGCAAATACATCCAGAGCGAATCGATCATCGCCCATGACATCGCGGCAAACCCCGCGAGCAAGTAGCCGGCGTGGGCGATGCCTGAGTAGGCGAGCAGCCGCTTTAAACTCCGCTGCCGAAGCGCCACGACGCTGCCGATGATCATCGTCAATCCAGCTAACACGGTGATGATCGGCTGCATCGACAAAAGAAGCGATGATGGGTCACGCCCTTCAGACGGCGCCGCGGCAAAGATCGTCACCAGCAAACGGAGAAGAAGGGCAAAGCCGGCCGTTTTCGACACGACGGCAAAAAACGCGGTCGCTGGAACGGGCGCTCCTTCGTACACGTCCGGCGCCCACATATGAAACGGAACAGTCGCCAGCTTAAACGAAACGCCGATGAGCAAAAGCAGAAACGCCAAAGCAAGCATGTACGGCTCGTTCGTCTCCTGCAAGCGGCGCGCGATGCCGCCGAGATTCGTCGTTCCGGTCAAGCCGAACACATAACTCATGCCAAACAGCATGATGGCGGTGGCGATGCCGCCATTGATGACGTATTTGAGCGCCGCCTCGTTCGATGCCGGCGCCGTTTTGCGCAAACCGGCCAAAATGTAGGACGACACCGAAAGCAGCTCAAGGCTGACAAATAATGTAAGCAAATCGCCGCTAGACGCCATCATCATCGCCCCAAGCAGCGCAAACAACATCATATAGACAAATTCGCCGCGGTGCGGACTGCCTTCTTTCGGCGCCCATTCGGCCACTAAAAGCAGAGCGAGCGCTCCGCCAGCCAGCAAAATGAACTTGAACGCTTTGGCGAACGCATCGAGCCGGAACGTATCATGCAAAATCGATGCCGACCCGGCCGGGATCATCGCCGCTGTCGCGATCATGGCGAGCGCCGCCGCCGCCGCGGCGCCCCAAGCAAGCGGCCGGCGGCTTCGATCACTCGGCAGCGCCAAGTCCATCACCAACAGCGCTATGGCGGCCGCGAGGACGATCCATTCGGGCGCCATCATGCTCCAATCGGATTGCCATACATCGTTCATGTGATCAACCCCCTAGCCCGTTCATCATCGTCTTGACGACGGCCGTAAGCGGCGCGGCCAATAGCTGTGGATAGACGCCGACGGCCACGATCAACGCGACGAGGATGAACGCCGGCACAGCTTCTTTTCCTTGCAAGTCAACGACGCCCCCTTGCGGTTCACCTAGG
Source organism: Geobacillus sp. CCR (assembly GCF_052906625.1). Classification (NCBI taxonomy): domain Bacteria; kingdom Bacillati; phylum Bacillota; class Bacilli; order Caryophanales; family Anoxybacillaceae; genus Geobacillus; species Geobacillus sp. CCR. The sequence goes on from NZ_JBREBQ010000006.1 coordinate 4,899, forward strand.
CTTGCCGCAGATGCTTGCGGCTCACGCCAGCCCATGACCGCTTCCCGCCGGTCGCGGGGGCGGCCGAACGTGATATCAAGGACGGCTTTCAGCGAATAGACAGCGGCGAAGATCAATCCAAGCGCACCCACGGCGGCAAGGGCCGGCTTCGTTTGAAACAGACCGAGAAACGACGTGAATTCACCGACAAATCCCGCCAGCCCCGGCAGACCGAGCAAGGCGAGCGCCGCTGTGAGCAAATACCCGGAAAAGAGCGGCATCGCTTTCGTCAGTCCACCAAGCCGGTTGATGTCCGTTGTTCCCATTCGATGAGCGAGCACGCCGACAAGCAAAAACGACAAGGCCGAGATGAGTCCGTGAGCCACCGATTGAAAGACCGCTCCTTGAATGCCGGCCTCATTCAACGCACCGAGTCCGATGAGCACGATCCCCATATGCGACACGCTTGAGTAGGCGAGCACGCGCTTCAATTCGCGCTGGCGAAGCGCCAACAGCGCGCCGTACAGCACGTTGATGACGCCAAATAGAGCGAGAACGCCGGCAAACGAGCGGAACTCATCCGGAAACAAGCCGACCCCGAAGCGAATCATCCCATACGCTGCGATTTTCAGCAACACCCCGGCATGAAGCATCACCACCGGCGGCGGCGCTTCGACGTGGACGCGGATGAGCCAGCAGTGGAACGGAACAGCCGGCAGCTTGACGGCAAATGCCAACAACAGCCCGCCGAGCAGCCAGCGACGCCCTTCCTCCGTCAACGGCGCAATCAGTTGCCCTTCCGCCGCTGGATTATGTAACATTTCATGAAGCAAGGCAAAGTTCGCTGTTCCAGTTCGGGCAAGCAGCACCGCGATCACAACAAGCAACAAAGCCGAGCCGAGCCCGTTGTACAACAAGTAGCTGTACGCCGCCCGCTCGCGCTCAAACCCGCCCCACTTGCCGACAAGCAAAAACATAGCGACCAACGTCACTTCTAAGAAGAGGAAAAACCAAACGAAATTGGCGGCGGAAAATACGCCGAGCATGCCAATCTCAAGCGCCAGCAGCCAGAGAAAATACCCTTTTTTCTCCGTTTTGACAAGCATCGACGCCAAAGCGGCCAACGTCGCCAACACCGCGGTCAGAACGATAAAGACAAGCGACAGCCCATCGATGCCGAGCTCATAGCGGATCACATACGCCGCGTCCGTCAAAAATGGCAGGTCAGCAAGCCGCACCCAGTCCCGCGCTTCGTCGAGCCGCTCGAGGCGAAACCCGCGCCCGGACTGAATGAAAGCAAACAACGCCAAAATGAGCGGCGGTACGGTGGCAGCCGTTCCGAGCCATTGAATCATTCGTTCATCCGTTTTGCGGACAAACATCAGCAACACGATGCCTAACAGCGGCGAAAAGACGAGCAGCGATAAAAACATCATAGCCAGTACCCCCCTGTTAAGGCGAAAATGACGACCAAAATCGCCAATCCGGCCACCGTCACCGCCCCATACGTCTGCGCCTGCCCGTTTTGCCCGCGCGACCCAGCCGAGGCGGCCGCGCCGACAATGCCGGCGGCAAGCCGGGCGAGCCCTTCAACAAGGAAGCGGTCGACATACGTCAACAGGCGGCTGATCCATGACACAAGCGACACGACCGTCAAACGGTAAATGTCATCGATGTAGTAATGACGGCGCAGCAGCTCATCAACATACGGAACACGCGCGGACAGCCAATCGCGCGGCATTTTCTGCGCCCCGTACATCAGCCAAGCGAGAAAAATCCCTGCAAACGACACGATCGTCGCCAAAACAGCGATCCATCCCGGCGCCGCTTCATGACGATACGCTCCATCCGTCAACCATTCGCCAAGGAACGAGCCAAACCATGGCGTTTGCATGTATCCGGATGCAATCGACAGCACGCCGAGCACAAGCATTGGCGCCACCATCGAGGCTGGCGCTTCATGAGCATCCTCATGATGCCGCGCTTTGCCGGCAAAGACGAGGAAAAAGAGCCGGAACATATAAAACGACGTCAACAGCGCGGCAGCGACCGCGAGCCAAAAGAGGAGGCGCGGCCCGTTCGTCCAGGCGGCGGCCAAAATTTCGTCCTTGCTGAAAAAGCCGGCGAATAGCGGAACCCCGCTGATCGACAGCGCCCCAATGAGGAATAGCGGCGCGGTCCATGGCAGCCGCCGCCAAAGCCCGCCCATTTCCTCGATGTTTTGCGTACGGACGGCATGAATGACGCTCCCGGCGGCCAAAAAGAGGAGCGCTTTAAAGAACGCATGCGTCGTCAAATGGAAGATGGCCGCGACATAGCTGCCGGCGCCAAGCGCCAACATCATATAACCGAGCTGGCTGATCGTCGAATACGCGAGGACGCGCTTAATGTCCGTCTGCACCAAGCCGATCGTCGCGGCGAAAATCGCCGTCACCCCGCCGATCGTCGCCACAGTCATCATGGCTGCATGGCTTGCCTCATACAGCGGAAACAATGCCGCCACAAGGTACACACCGGCCGCCACCATCGTCGCAGCGTGGATGAGCGCCGACACCGGCGTCGGGCCTTCCATCGCGTCTGGAAGCCATGTATGGAGCGGAAATTGCCCCGATTTGCCGATGGCGCCGATGAAAATCAAGATCGCCGCGAGCGTCGTCATCCCCGGCGACAGCGTCCCGTCGCCGACGGCGCGGAAAATGTCGTCGTAATCAAAGCTGTGCGTTTGCCAAAAGAGCAACATCATGCCGATGAAAAAGCCAACGTCGCCGATGCGCGTCATGATGAACGCTTTTTTCGCCGCCGCTTTTGCTTCTTCCTTATAGAAGTAAAAACCGATCAGCAAAAACGATCCAAGCCCGACGAGCTCCCAAAAGATGTACGCCTGCAGCAAATTCGGCGACAGCACAAGACCGAGCATCGCAAACGTAAACAGGCCCAAATACGCGTAAAAGGTGGAAAACCGTTCATCGCCAGCCATGTACCCTTGCGAATACACATGGACGAGCCAGCTGACGAGTGCGACGACGACGAGCATCCAAGCGTTTAGGGCGGTGGCGGAAATCCCGACCGTCAACGTCACGCCGCCTATCGTCATCCATGTCCAGTTTGCCTCATACGTCGACCCGCCGAGGCGGTCCACAAGCACCGCGAGCGCCAAAAGCAGCGACAAGAACGCCGCGGCGATGCCGACATAGGCGCTTGCCTGTTTCCATCTCCGTCCGAACAGCAGCAACAGAATGAACGAACCAAGCGGGAACAGCGGCACGACCCAAGCTAGGTTCATCATCGTTCCCATCCCCTTCTCTAATGTTTCAACGAATTGGCTTCATCGACTTGAACCGTCTTCCGGCTGCGGTAAAAAGCGATGAGCGCAGCTAAGCCGACGGCTGCTTCCGCCGCCGCCACGGCGATCGCAAACAGCGCGAACACATGCCCGTGAACGCTGGGATGGGCGCCGTATTTGGCAAACGCGACGAAATTGATGTTAACCGCATTTAACATCAGCTCAATGCAGATGAGCACAATGACCGTATTCCTCTTCGTGAGCGCCCCGTACAGCCCGATGCAAAACAAGATCAGCGCCAACGCTAAATAGGCCGATAATGTCATTCGTCTTCCGCCCCCTTGCCGTCTTTTTTCGCCAACACGATCGCGCCAATTAAGGCGACAAGCAAAATGACAGACACGATTTCAAACGGAATCGTATAATACGAGTAAAGCAACTTGCCGATCGCCTTAGCGTTGTCGCCCGCCAGCGCGCTGCCGTCAGCGCCGAAGTCGAGCTGGCGGATGCCGAAGTAGACGGCAAGGCCGAAGGCGATGACGGAGAGGGCGGCAACCGCTTTATGCCAGACGCCGCCGGTGGTTTGGCGCTCCCTTTCGTCTGTGTGATGGCGCGTCAGCATGATCGCAAACAGCATGATGATCGTGATGGCTCCGGAATAGATGAGCACTTGCACAACAGCGACAAATTCGGCGTACAACAGCACGTACAGCCCGGCAATGCCCAAAAATGTCATGACGAGGGCGATGACCATATGGACGACGTTCGTCAGCTGGAGCATCGTCACTCCCCCGGCAATCGCCGTGAGGGCGAGCAAGAAAAAGGCGATGTCCGTTCCGCTCACGGCTTATTCTCCCTTCTTATGTTCGTATCGTTTTCATCAAGCCAGGCCAAATCTTTATACAGAGCGTCGCGGCTGTATTCCGCGAGCTCAAAGTTGTTCGTCATGACAATCGCTTCCGTTGGGCATACTTCCGTGCACAAATCACATAAAATGCAAATTTCAAAGTTGATGTTGTACGTCTCAATCACTTTCCCTTTTTTCGTCGGATCGGGATGTTTTTTCCCGGTCAGCTGGATGCATTCGGTCGGGCAAATGTTGACACACTGGTTGCACACGATGCATTTTTCGGGATAAAATTTCTGGATGCCCCGAAACCGATCCGGGAGCGGGAGCGGTTCGTGCGGGTAATCGTACGTCACTTTTTCGCGCGTCAACTCTTTTAACGTATACGCCAATCCTTTCATCAACCCTATCATCCGTCTACCCCTCTCATGGGAAAAGTGGCGTTCCGACACGACCTCTGCCCGAAGAAGGAGGCCATGCTCATGGGCGGCTGCCCCCTTCCTGGCAAGACAAGTTGCTTTGTTTCTTTAGAGGACTGGCGAAAAACGACCGATTTCGCCGAATCCGTTGCTTTTGGTTGAAAGAGAGACGTTGATTTTACAGGACTTCTCAATTTGAGAAAAGTCCGTTTTTCGCGACTTTTCACTAAATCACCGGCTTTTTTAGAAAAACCACGCTTTAACGACCGCCGTCAGCACAATGTTGACGAGCGAAAGCGGAAGCAGCACTTTCCAGGCGAACTCCATCAGCTGGTCGGCGCGCACGCGCGGAAATGTGGCGCGAAACCAAATGAGGACGAAAACAACCGCACAAAACTTCAGCGCAAACCAGACCGCGCCAGGAATCCAGCCGAGAAAGGCGACCGGATGCCAGCCGCCGAGAAACAAAATCGTCACAAGCGCCGCCATGGCGAACAAATACACATACTCGGCGAGCATAAAGAACGCCCAACGGAATCCGGAATATTCGACATGAAAGCCGGCGACCAACTCGGACTCCGCCTCCGGCAAGTCAAACGGCGTCCGGTTCAACTCGGCCACCGCGGCAATGAGGAAAATCAAAAACGCCAACGGCTGGGCGAAAATGAACCAGACGTCTTTTTGCGCCGCAACGATGTCGACTAAATTCATGCTTCCAGCCAAAAGCACGACGCCAAGCGCTGACATGACGAGCGGAATCTCATAGGAAATCATTTGCGCGGCTGCCCGCATGCCGCCAAGCAGAGCGTATTTGTTGTTTGACGCCCAGCCGCCGGCGACAACGCCGACGGTCGTCAAGCCGGAGACAGCGATATAATACAGAAGGCCGACGCCAATATCGGCGAACCGGAACGCATCGGTAAACGGCAATACCGCCAACACCATAAACGACGGCACAAAGGCGATGATCGGCGCCAGCACGTAGAGCGGACGGTCGGCCGCTTTCGGGATCGTATCCTCTTTCAAAAGCAGCTTCAACACATCGGCAACGGTTTGCAGCAGTCCGAAGCGGCCGCCGACTTGGTTCGGGCCGATGCGCCCTTGCATAAACCCCATCACTTTCCGTTCGGCCAAAATGCCGTATGTGACAAAGGCGAGCACAACCGCCAAAAGCAGCGCCCCAAGCCCGAAAAACAGGGCGATGTTCGACCAGCCAGGCGTGGATTCAAGCCATTGTTCCATCATCCGTCGACCTCCCCAAGCACAATGTCAATCGACCCAAGAATGGCGATGACATTGGCCAAGTTTTCCCCTTTGAGCAGCTTCGGGAGTATTTGCAAGTTGTAAAACGATGGGCGCCGGAATTTGAGGCGGTACGGCTCTTTTTTGCCGTCGCTCGCAATATAGCAGCCGATCTCGCCGCGCGGCGCTTCGATGCGGACAAATGTCTCACCCGGCGGCGCTTTAATGATGCGGGGCACTTTTCCCATGATCGGCCCCTCAGGCGGAAATTGCTCGCACGCCTGCTCGATGATGCGGAGCGACTGTTCGATTTCCGCCATCCGGCATTCATAGCGGGCGAGGCAATCGCCGCCCTCGCGCACCGGCACGTCAAAATCAAAGCGGTCATAGATCGAATACGGTTCATCTTTGCGCAAATCCCATTTGACGCCGGTCGACCGCAAGTTGACGCCGCTCAGCGAATAGCTGATCGCCTCTTCTTTCGTATACCGCCCGACGCCGGTGACGCGCTGGCGGAAAATTTCATTGCCGGTGACAAGCTCATGATAGCCGTGAAGTTTCTCCCGCATGTACGGAACGAACTGCTTCACTTTGTCAATCCAACCGTCCGGCGCATCCCATTTGACCCCGCCGATGCGCATATAGTTGAACGTCAACCGCGCTCCAGACAGCTCATTTAATAGATTAATAATCATTTCGCGTTCGCGGAACGCGTACAAAAACGGGCTCGTCGCGCCAAGGTCAAGCAAGTACGTCCCCCACCAGACAAGGTGGCTGGCGATCCGCCCAAGCTCCATGGCGAGAACGCGCAAATATTCGGCCCGCTCCGGCACTTCAATGCCCATCATCGTTTCGACCGCATGGCAAAGCACATAGTTGTTCGTCATCGCTGATAAATAGTCCATCCGGTCGGTGTACGGGATGATTTGCGTATATTGCAGCCCTTCGGCAATTTTCTCCGTTCCGCGATGCAAATAGCCGATGACCGGTGTCGCTTCTTGAATGATCTCGCCGTCAATTTTTAAAATGAGGCGGAACACCCCGTGCGTGCTCGGGTGTTGAGGGCCGACGTTTAAAATCATTTCTTCTGTGCGCAGCATCATCTACACCTCCGCATCATACGGCTCGTAATCTTTGCGCAACGGATGCCCGACCCATTGCTCCCCTAGGAAGATGCGGATTAAGTTCGGGTGGCCGCGGAAACGGATGCCAAGCAAATCGTACGCTTCGCACTCCGGCCAGTTCGCCCCCGGCCAAAGCGGGACGAGCGAATCGACTTCCGGGTTGTCGCGCTCGATTTTGACTTTCAACGCCACCGGCTGCCGGTTCGGATAGGAATACAAATGGACGTACACTTCCATGTGCGTCTGAAAATCGGTTCCGTGCAGCTCGGACAAGTAGTCAAACCGGAGCTGTTCATTGTATTTTAAAAACTCGGCTACTTTGTAGTACGCCTCTTTTTTCACGACAAGCGTCGGCACATCTTTCGCCAGCCGGTTGATGTATGCATCCTCGAGCACGTCCGAACCGAGATGCTCATGAATGATGCGGACATATTTCTCAAGCAGCGGATCGTTCGGCGACGGAGCGGCATACCGTCCGGTTCCTCCGTCAGTTTCTTCGGCCTTTGTCCGGGCGGCCGCTGCCGCTTTTTGTTTCGCCCCCTCATCGCCAGCGCCGCCTTGTTGCTTCGCCAAGGCCGCCGCCCGCGCTTTTGCCGCGGCCGCAGCTTTCGCTTTCGCCGCGGCGGCCGCTTTTTGCTTGGCTAGCTCGTCATCGTCGCCCGACGCTTCAGCGGCTTTTTGTTTGGCTAATGCAGCAGCTCTCGCCTTCGCGGCCGCAGCTGCCTTTTTCTTCGCCAACTCAAGATCATCCTCCGCACCGCTTTCCGCCGCCTCGCGCTGTCTTCGCAGCTCCGCCGCCTTCGCCCGCGCTTCCTCCGCCGCCTTTCTCTTCGCCGCCTCGAGGTCGCCTTCGGTCGCCGCACCAGACGCAGCGGCCTCGCGCTGTCTCCGCAGTTCCGCCGCCCTCGCCCGCGCTTCCTCCGCCGCCTTTCTCTTCGCCGCCTCGAGGTCGCCTTCGGTCGCCGCACCAGACGCAGCGGCCTCGCGCTGTCTTCGCAGCTCCGCCGCCCTCGCCCGCGCTTCCTCCGCCGCCTTTCTCTTCGCCGCCTCGAGGTCGCCTTCGGTCGCGCCGCCTGTCGCGGCTGCTTCCCGCTGTCTTCGCAGCTCCGCCGCCCTCGCCCGCGCTTCCTCCGCCGCCTTTCTCTTCGCCGCCTCGAGGTCGCCTTCGGTCGCGCCGCCTGTCGCGGCTGCTTCCCGCTGTCTTCGCAGTTCGGCGGCCCTCTCCCGCGCTTCCTCGGCTGCTCGTTTTTTCGCCAATGCAAGATCGTCGGCCGATGCCGGTTCCGTTGCCTCTCCCTTCGTTGTTTCGAGCTGGCTGCCATTCGAATTCGGGGGCGTTTTCAAACTGCCCGTTTCGGCGGCTGACTTGGCCTGTTCATCTGCCTGCCTAGCCGCGAGCCGTTCGCGCGCCAGCTGTTTTGCCCGCTCAGCGGCTTCTTTTTTTCGCTGGGCCAAATCTTTTTCTTCATCCATCGGTTACAGCACCTTCTTCCCCGTTTTGGCTTCCAGTCGGATTTTTTCTTTTAATTTATGAATACCGTAGATGAGCGCTGCCGGGTTCGGCGGACAGCCTGGTATGTACACGTCCACCGGGACAATTTGGTCGACGCCTTTGACGACGCTGTACGATTTGACGTACGGGCCGCCGGCTGTCGCACACGAACCCATGGCGATGACCCATTTCGGTTCGGGCATTTGGTCATACAACCGGCGCAAGAGCGGCGCCATTTTTTTCGTCACCGTGCCCGAGACAATCATGACGTCCGCCTGCCGCGGCGAGGCGCGGAAAAACGAACCGAACCGGTCGAGGTCGTAATGGGCGCCGCCGACCGCCATCATCTCGATAGCGCAACAGGCAAGGCCGAACGTCAACGGCCAAAGCGAACTGCTTCGGGCCCATCCTTTCAACTGTTCCAACGTCGTCAAAAAGACGTTTCGCTTCACTTCTTCCATTTCGACGCCAGAAAAACCCTCCCATTTCACATCCATCGTAACACCTTCTTTTTCCAAGCATAGATAAGGCCAATGGCAAGCAAAACGATGAAAATGATCATTTCCACCAACGCGAACAAACCGAGTTGGTCATAGACAACAGCCCACGGGTACAAAAACACCGTCTCGATATCGAAAATGACAAACAGCAAGGCAAATAGGTAGTACCGAACTTGGAACTGAACGCGCGAGTCGTGAAAGGGATTGTTACCGCTTTCATACGTTGTCGCCTTTGCATCACTCGGCACGTGCGGCCGCAGCCACCGCCCGGCCGTGAGCGCCCCGATCGGCAGCAACACACCGAGGCAAAGGAAGACGAAGATGATCAAATAACTGTTTGCATAGATGTTGCTCAACCAGCTCGCCCCCTTCCGGTTTACTACATACGTATGGTGTTAATGATGAAATTTTTCAATAATTCCTTCGATTTCATTATAACATTTATATCCAGCCGTGTCAGCAAAACTTCAAGTTAACACTGTCAACACTGTATCCATTCATGTAAGCGCTTCATCTTTGTTGAAACGACGGAATGCGAGGAACGAAAAAAGAGAGAGCGTTTGCCTCTCTCCTTGACGGACGATTCTTCTGTTTTCATCAAAAAAAGCAGGGGAGTTTTCCCCTGCTTTTTACTTCATTTCCGCAACACTCAAACGGTTCATGGCGCGTTTTAACGCCAGTTCAGCCCGCTTGAAGTCGATGTCATCCTGCTGGCTTTGCAGGCGGCGCTCCGCCCGCTCTTTCGCCGCTTTGGCGCGGAGGACGTCAATGTCCTCCGCCCGTTCAGCAGCTTGAGCCAAAATCGTCACTTTGTCCGGGCGGACTTCCAAAAAGCCGCCGCTGACGGCAATGTATTGCGTTTTGCCGCCTTTTTTCAGCCGGGCCGCGCTGATCTCGAGCGGGGCGACAAGCGGAATGTGCCCCGGCAAAATGCCGAGCTCGCCGCTTTTCGCTTTGACGCTGACCATCTCAACATCGTCTTCGTACACCGGGCCATCAGGAGTAACGACGCTCACGTGGATCGTTTTCATTGTCCAATCCCCCTATCCCGGGTCACACTTCGACACCCATCGCTTTCGCTTTTTCAACGACTTCTTCAATGCGGCCGACTAAGCGGAACGCATCTTCCGGAAGATGGTCGTATTTGCCTTCCAAAATTTCTTTAAAGCCGCGCACTGTTTCTTTCACCGGCACGTAGGAGCCCGGTTGGCCCGTGAACTGCTCCGCCACGTGGAAGTTTTGCGACAAGAAGAACTGGATGCGGCGGGCGCGATGAACGACGAGTTTGTCTTCATCCGACAGTTCATCCATCCCCAAGATGGCGATGATGTCTTGCAATTCTTTATAACGTTGCAGCGTTTGCTGCACTTTGCGGGCGACTTGGTAGTGCTCCTCGCCGACGATTTCCGGCGCCAACGCACGCGATGTCGAAGCGAGCGGGTCAACGGCCGGATAAATCCCCATCTCCGCGAGCTTCCGCTCCAGGTTCGTCGTCGCATCCAAGTGCGAGAACGTCGTGGCCGGAGCCGGGTCCGTATAGTCGTCGGCCGGGACGTAAATCGCTTGAATCGAGGTGATCGATCCTTTCGCCGTCGACGTGATCCGCTCTTGCAATTGACCCATCTCCGTCGCCAATGTCGGTTGGTAACCAACGGCCGACGGCATGCGGCCTAACAGCGCCGACACTTCCGAACCGGCCTGCGTGAAACGGAAGATGTTATCGATAAAGAGCAACACGTCTTGGCCTTGTTCATCACGGAAGTATTCGGCCATCGTCAAGCCGGTCAAGGCGACGCGCATCCGCGCCCCCGGCGGCTCATTCATTTGTCCGAACACCATGGCCGTTTTGCTGATGACGCCGGAATCTTTCATCTCATGGTACAAGTCGTTTCCTTCGCGCGTCCGTTCGCCGACGCCAGCAAAGACGGAAATCCCGCCGTGCTCTTGGGCGATGTTGTGGATCAGCTCTTGAATCAAGACCGTTTTTCCTACGCCAGCGCCGCCGAACAAACCGATTTTTCCGCCTTTAATATACGGGGCAAGCAAGTCAACGACTTTAATCCCCGTTTCCAAAATTTCGACTTCCGTCGCCAATTCCTCGAATTTTGGCGCCGGACGGTGAATCGGGTCGCGGCGGGCGTCAGCCGGAATGTCGCCTTCCAAGTCGATCGGCTCGCCCAAGACGTTGAACACGCGGCCAAGCGTGACTTCGCCGACCGGCACCGAAATCGGTGCACCGGTATCGATGACTTCCATGCCGCGGATGAGGCCGTCTGTGGACGCCATCGCGATCGTCCGTACTGTATCATCGCCAAGGTGCAAGGCGACTTCCAATGTCAAGTCGATGTCGACTTCGTTTTCGTTGCGCGCTTTATGTTGAATTTTCAGGGCGTTGTAGATCGCCGGCAAGTGGCCGTTCTCAAACTTGACGTCTACAACCGGACCCATGACTTGGATAACGCGTCCTCTTGTCATCGTTTTCCCTCCTAACTTGCTAGTCCCCTATTGCAAGGCGTTTGCTCCGGCGACAATTTCCGTAATTTCTTGCGTAATCGCCGCTTGGCGAGCGCGGTTGTAGGAAAGCGTCAATGTGCGAATGAGCTCGTTCGCATTGTCCGTTGCGTTCTTCATCGCCGTCATGCGGGCGGCGTGTTCGCTTGCTTTTGCATCGAGCAATGCGCCGTAAATGAGGCTTTCCGCATACTGCGGCAATAAGACGTCCAAAATTTCTTCTTGCGACGGTTCAAATTCGTACACCGTGCGCTGCTTATTCTCCGCCAAGTCAGTGAGCGGCAGAAGCTTCCGTTCCGTCACCTCTTGCTGGATCGCGCTCACGTAATGGTTGTAATACATATACAGCTCGTCAAACGTACCGTCGGCGAATAACCCAACCGTTTTGCGGGCGATTTCTTTAATATCGGCAAACGACGGCTGGTCCGGCAAGCGGGTGATGTCGAGAATGACCGGCATGTTCCGCTTGCGGAAAAAGCTCAACCCGACGCGGCCGATGACGATGATCGCATATTCGTCCGGAGAAGCATGGCGTTTTTGGATCGTTTGGTACACGAGGCGCAGCACGTTGCTGTTGTACGCGCCAGCCAGACCGCGATCCGACGTGATCACGAGATACCCGGTTTTTTTCACCGGGCGCGAAACGAGCATCGGATGCGAAGCCCCCCCGGCGCCAAGCGCCACATTAGCCACGACTTCTTGAATTTTCTCCATATATGGAACGAACGATTTCGCGTTTTGCTCCGCTCGGTTCAGCTTCGACGTCGAGACCATTTCCATCGCTTTTGTAATTTGGCTTGTCTTCTTCGTCGCATTGATGCGCGTTTTAATATCGCGTAACGATGCCAAAGGTTTCACCACCTTTTTGCTGCACGGGTTCTAACAGGCGTGAGGGGGCGATATGCCCCCGCCGGCCTTATTGTGAAACGACAAACGTTTTCTTGAACGCTTCGATCGCTTTATTGAGATCGTCTTCGTTCGGAAGATCTTTCGTCGTGCGGATGTGCTCAAGCAAGTGTTGGCCGTTTTGGTCGAGCCACAAGTAAAACTCTTTCTCGAAACGGCGCACATCTTCAACCGGAATGTCGTCCAAAAAGCCGCGCGTCAATGCATAGATGATCAACACTTGTTTTTCGACCGGAATCGGCTGATGCAAATCTTGCTTCAGCACTTCGACCGTGCGCGCCCCGCGGGCGAGCTTCGCTTGCGTCGCCTTGTCGAGGTCGGAGCCGAATTGGGCGAACGCCTCCAGCTCACGGTAAGCGGCCAAGTCCAAACGGAGCGTCCCGGCTACTTTTTTCATCGCTTTGATTTGCGCTGCCCCACCGACGCGCGAAACGGACAACCCTGCGTTGATCGCTGGGCGGACGCCGGAGAAGAACAAGTCCGATTGCAAGAAAATTTGCCCGTCCGTAATCGAGATGACGTTCGTCGGAATGTACGCGGAAATATCGCCCGCTTGCGTTTCGACGAACGGAAGCGCGGTCAAGGAACCGCCGCCTTTGGCATCGCTCAATTTCGCTGCGCGCTCAAGCAGGCGGGAGTGCAAGTAGAAAATATCCCCCGGATACGCTTCACGGCCCGGCGGACGGCGAAGCAAGAGCGACAATTCACGGTATGCCGCGGCTTGTTTCGATAAATCGTCATAGACCACTAACACGTGTTGGCCTTTATACATGAAATACTCGCCCATCGCCACACCGGCATACGGCGCCAAGAACAAAAGCGGAGCCGGCTGCGACGCCGAAGCGGTGACGACGATCGTATAGTCGAGCGCGCCGTGTTTGCGGAGCGTTTCGACAACGGTGCGGACCGTCGATTCTTTTTGCCCGATGGCGACATAAATACAAATCATGTTTTGGTCTTTTTGGTTGATGATCGTGTCAATGGCGACGGACGTTTTCCCCGTTTGCCGGTCGCCGATGATGAGTTCGCGCTGGCCGCGGCCGATCGGCACGAGCGCGTCGATCGCTTTAATCCCGGTTTGCAGCGGCTCATGCACCGATCTCCGGTCCATAACGCCCGGCGCCGGGCTCTCGATCGGGCGCGTTTCCGTCGTTTCCACCGGCCCTAATCCGTCAACAGGCTGACCGAGTGGGTTGACGACGCGGCCGATGAGCGCTTCCCCAACGGGCACTTCCATGATCCGGCCCGTACGGCGCACTTCGTCCCCTTCTTTAATGCCGGTGTACGGTCCTAAAATAACGATACCGACGTTGTTTTCTTCCAAGTTCAACGCCATGCCCATCACGCCGTTGGCAAACTCGACGAGCTCGCCGGACATGACGTTATCGAGCCCATGAGCGCGCGCGATCCCGTCGCCGACTTGGATGACGGTGCCGACGTCGCTCACTTGGATTTGCGATTCATAGTTTTCAATCTGCTGCTTAATGAGCGCGCTGATTTCTTCCGCTCGAATGCTCATGCCTTTCACCCCTGTCTTCAAATGTTAGCCGATCAGCTGCCGCCGAATCCGTTCAAGCTGCCCGCTGACGCTGCCGTCGTAAATGCGGTTGCCGATGCGCAGCTTCACGCCGCCGATGAGTTCCGGATCAATGATATTTTCAATCTCAAGCGTCTGTTTGCCGACTTTTTGGGCAAAGACGTCGGAAAGCGCCCGCAGTTCTTCGTCCGTCAACGGCCGCGCCGAATAGGCGACCGCCTTGGCGATGCCACGCGCATCGTCGACTAGGGCGAGAAACTGTTCCGCCAGCTCGGGCACAAGGCCGAAGCGATGGCGCTCCAGAAGAAGGAGAAGCGTGTTTTGCACCGGGGTGGACACACCGGCGAACGCTTCGCGGATGAGCGCTTTTTTCTGATCCAAGGAAAGTTTCGGATACGAAAGAAGCGATAAAAACTCGCCGTTTTCCGCCAACGCCTGGCGCACGGCGCGAACATCTTCTTCGATTCGATCAAGCTGTCCTTGTTCGAGCGCGATTTGGAACAAAGCGGACGCGTACCGTTTGGCGATCACTTCTTGGTTCATCGCGCTCCTCCTGCCTCTTGAACGTCTTTGATGTACGCTTCGATCAGCTTGCGTTGATCTTGCTCGGTCAGCTCTTTTTCAATCACTTTTGAGGCGATCAAGACAGACAACGAGGCCACTTGTTCGCGGAGCGCGGCCATCGCCTGTTCTTTTTCACGCTCGATTTCTTTTTTCGCCGCTTCTTTCACCCGTTCCGCTTCCGCACGGGCCGAGGCGACAATTTGTTCTTTCTGCTCTTCAGCCAGCTTGCGCGCGTTTTCAATGAGCGCTTGCGCTTCTTGGCGCGACTGCTTCATCAGTTCGCGCTGTTCTTCAAGAAGTTTTTCTGCTTCTTGACGGCGTTTTTCCGCCTGGTCGATTTCGTTCGCGATATGTTCTTCACGTTGTTTCATGATATTCATTAACGGCTGCCAAGCGAATTTGCGCAACAAGGCCAGCAAAATGATGAACATCAGCAATTGGTAAATAATCGTGCCGCCGCTGATGCCATGCGCCGCTTCGCCGAGCACCCATACGTTTGCCTTCCACAACACCGCGTTTCACTCCTTTCGACAGCTATCGCACCGACGCGATCTCGCAAAACCGCACATAAAGGAATGGCGAAGGTGGTCGTTGACACGAACTTCGCCATCACTTTCCATATCGATTTCTTATCGACCTAAGTAAATGAACGAGAAGACGACACCGATGATCGGAAGCGCCTCAACCAACGCGACCCCGATGAACATCGTCGTTTGCAAAACCGGACGCAATTCTGGTTGACGAGCAATCCCTTCGATGGTACGGCTGACGATCAACCCGTTGCCGATGCCGGCGCCTAACGCCCCCAAACCTACCGCAATCGCAGCTGCAAGTACACCCAAACTCATGTTGATAGATCCTCCTTCGCAATGTTTAAAGTAATGTTTCATTCAAGTCTTGCTCTAATGAAAAGGAATGCTCAATGGTCATGACTGACCTTATGAGCCATATAAACCATTGTTAACATCGTAAAAATGAACGCCTGAATCGTTCCGACAAAAATACTGAACGCTTGCCACACCATCATCGGGATGGCTGCGCCAACAGCGCCAAGCACACCGTAATGCGTGCCAAGGCTGGCGAGCAAGCCAAGCAAAATTTCCCCAGCGTAAATGTTCCCGAAAAGACGCAAACCGAGCGTCAGCGTGTTGGCAAACTCTTCGATGATTTTAAGCGGGAACAACCAGGCGACTGGACGGGTGTAATCGCGCAAATAGTCGGACGCCCCTTTCATTTTGACGCCATAGTAGTGGGTGAGGCCGACGACCATCACCGCCAGCGTCAACGTAACGGTCGCATCCGCGGTCGGCGATTTCCACCAAAGTTCACCGTTTACGTGGACGGAAAACGGCAGTCCAAGCATATTGGCCACAAACACATACATGATGAGCGTGACGCCCAGCGTCAAAAAGCGGCCGCCCGTTTGCCAATCCATCGTGCTGTTAATGATGCCTCTGACAAAGTCAAAGACCCACTCCATAAAGTTTTGCATCCCCGTCGGGCGCAGCTGAAGCGAGCGAGTAGCCGCAACAGCAATGATGAAAACGATCAAGCTCGTGATCGTAATCATCAACATATCAGATAAATTAAACGTAAGGCCTAAAAATTCGACAAGCGGCGCTTTATGCTCCATCCTCTCTCACCTCGCTTTCATACCTGCAGCTTGTCGTTTTTCCATTTGTGAAAGAAGAAATCTATTATAATGACAATGTAGGATGTCATTAATCCCAAAACGGTTGGCACGATATGGAAATATTGCGGATACGTCAGAACAATGACAGCAGCCAACGCGGCAAGCGCCAAACGCGATAAGGTGCCTAATGTGCGCACTTTTTTGCGCGCCGCCACCGCTTGTCCGAATTTTTCGATTTTCCAGGTTAAGTTCCAAACCATGAGGAGGCTGATCGATGTGCCGAGAATCAAGCTGAGAAAAACGGTTTTATACGGCGTAAATCCAAAGCCGAGCGTATAGATGGCGAGCAAATACAATATGTACCTAACTTGCCGCAAAAACACCGTTTGAAGACTTCCCATTTTATTACTCCTCAGAGAAATATTGGCGGATCAAGCGCAACATGGCATACACGCCGGCCGCCAGTCCGAGCAAAAGGCCGACGATCAAAAAGATCGGCTCGGTGCCAAATCGATCATCGACCCATCTCCCACCGAAAACGCCGACCAAAATCGAACCGACAAGTTGGGAGACGATGGCGGACATCAACGCCATGGCTTGAAACGGGTGGCGCTGTTTTGGGGACATGCCAACACACCCTTTAACATAATGAAAACCTTCTCAATCTACCCCTTGTAAAGGATACAATACGGCCTGGTCAATGTCAATGTGTTTCCACGTAAAACCTCATTCACATAGGGCAAATATTAATAATTTGTGACAATTTCTCATTTTCTTCTCACAATGATGATGTATAATGATATATTTTATTTTTAGCCTATTTTCCTTTTCATGATTCTATATAGATGCAATTTGAAGCTTTACCATTTGCAGTTTTTACCGAGTATTTGATCGACTGTCGGGCGACCGAACAACGCCGCTTCCAGACCCATATATGGGTCTGTGAAGCAGGCGGTTGTTCGGTCCTCCGTCACGCCAAGGCGTGACGGAGAAGCCTGTGGCTTTCCTCCGACAGTCGAAAAGGGGCAAACCGCTTTTCCGTCAAGGATATGTTAAACTTCTTCGTTGCATCTATATATATACTTGGCTTTGCAAACGGAGCGGTTTCTCAGCGCCATCTTTCTGCCGCGGCCTATTCGATGCAAGCGCTTAACTGACGCATGGGCAAGGCACCCTCTCCGCCGCTCGATGGAATGCGAACCCCGCGCGGCGCGGAGCGCCTTGCAACTGTTATTTTGTGCCAAACAGCCGGTCGCCGGCGTCGCCGAGACCAGGGACAATATAGCCGTGGTCGTTCAACCGCTCATCAAGGGCAGCGATGTAAATGTCCACATCCGGGTGGGCCGTTTCCACCGCTTTGACTCCTTCCGGCGCCGCGATCAGGCACATAAATTTAATGCTTTTCGCTCCCCGCTTTTTCAGCGCATCGATCGCCGCCACCGCTGATCCGCCGGTTGCGAGCATCGGGTCGACGATGATAAAATCGCGCTCTTCGACATCGCTCGGCAGCTTGACGTAATATTCGACCGGCTTTAATGTTTGGGGATCGCGGTACAAGCCGATATGGCCGACTTTCGCCGCCGGGATGAGCTTCAGGATGCCGTCAACCATGCCGATGCCGGCGCGCAAAATCGGAATGACGCCCAGTTTTTTGCCGGCGATCACTTTCGCTCTGGCTTTACTGACGGGGGTTTCGATCTCGACTTCCTCAAGCGGCAGATCGCGTGTAATTTCAAACGCCATCAACGTCGCCACTTCGTCGACAAGCTCGCGAAATTCTTTCGTGCCCGTATTCTTGTCGCGAATGTAGGTCAATTTATGCTGGATGAGCGGATGATCAAAGACGTACACTTTTCCCATGGGTCAACTCTCCTCTTCCGTATGTATGCGCTGCACTTCTATACATTCTACTGGAAAACGAGCGCCTATTCAACTGCCGAACGAACGGAAAAAGGCGCACCGCCAAATCCGGAGGCGGTGCACCGTACGGTTTCGGACGAAGCGGCGGCGCTTAGTCTTGATAGAGCGGAAACTTTTCCGTCAAAGCGGCCACGCGTTGGCGCGCTTCCTCAAGCGCTTGTTCGCTGCCGACGTTTTTCAGCACAAGGCCGATGATGGCGGCGATTTCGTCCATCTCTTCCAATCCGAAGCCGCGCGTCGTGACCGCGGCCGTGCCGATGCGGATGCCGCTTGTGACAAACGGGCTTTCCGGATCGTACGGAATCGTGTTTTTGTTGACCGTAATCCCGACCTCATCGAGCACTTTCTCCGCCGTTTTCCCGGTCAGCTGCTGCGGGCGCAAATCGACAAGCAGCAAATGGTTGTCCGTGCCGCCGGAAATGAGAGTGAATCCTTCGTTTTGCAAGGCGGCTGCGAGCCGTTTGGCATTCTCCACGACGCGCTTCGCGTAGACTTTAAAGTCGTCTTGCAACGCTTCGCCGAGCGCGACGGCTTTGGCGGCAATGACATGCATGAGCGGGCCGCCTTGAATGCCAGGGAAAATGGCTTTGTCGATCTGTTTGGCGAACTGCTCCTGGCATAAAATCATCCCGCCGCGCGGACCGCGCAGCGTTTTGTGCGTCGTCGTCGTAACGAAATGGGCGTACGGCACTGGATTCGGATGAACACCTGCCGCAACAAGACCGGCAATATGGGCCATGTCAACCATTAAATAGGCGCCGACTTCATCGGCAATCTCGCGGAACTTGGCGAAGTCGATGATGCGCGGATAGGCGCTCGCGCCGGCGACGATCAACTTCGGCCGGTGAAGGCGCGCTTTTTCGCGCACGTCGTCATAGTCAATGACATGCGTTTCCGGATCGACGCCGTATTCGACAAAATTGTACTGAATGCCGCTGAAATTGACCGGGCTGCCGTGCGTCAAATGGCCGCCGTGCGACAAGTTCATGCCAAGCACCGTGTCGCCGTGCTCAAGAACGGTGAAATAAACGGCCATGTTCGCCTGCGCCCCGGAGTGCGGCTGGACGTTCACATGCTCCGCTCCAAACAACTGCTTCGCCCGCTCGCGCGCCAGCTCTTCGACGACATCAACGTATTCGCAACCGCCGTAATACCGGCGTCCCGGATAGCCTTCCGCATATTTGTTCGTCAGCACCGACCCTTGCGCTTCCATGACCGCGCGGCTGACAAAGTTTTCCGAGGCGATCAGTTCAATTTTCGCATGTTGCCGCTTCCGCTCTTGCTCAATAGCGGCGAACACTTGCGGATCTTGTTGTGGCAAGTAATTCATCAATAGCTCCCCCTTATGCGAAATCAGTGAATATTCGTTTTTATTTTATCAGCTTCAGCTAGGCAAATTCAAAGAAAAAATGAATGAAACCGCTAGAAAGAACAGGAATCATTCGGATTTTCCAACGAGTAGACCGCTCGGGCGCCGCCGATCAGCTTCGGCCGCGTTTTCGCCAGCGTCACGCACGCCGATCCAATGTGCTTCACCGAAACGCGCACGGGAACGGCAACCGGCTTCAAATGCATACCGATGAGCGTATGGCCGATGTCAATGCCGGCATCGGCGCGAATCGCCTCGACAACGACCGGGTCAGCGAACTTTCGATAGGCGTAGGCGGCCATCGCCCCACCCGCTTTCGGCACCGGAACGACCGAAACGATCTCCAGCCCGTGAGTTTTGGCGGTTTCCCGTTCGACAACAAGCGCCCGATTTAAATGTTCACAACATTGAAACGCGAGCGCAATGCCGCTTTCGCGCCGCCACGCGTCAAGCTCGGCAAACAGCATGGCGGCAACGTCCATCGATCCAGCCGTGCCGATCCGCTCGCCAAGCACCTCGCTCGTACTGCAGCCGATCACAACGACATCGCCGCGGCCAAGCGGAGCCTGTTTGCGAAACTCATGCAAGATGGCTTGCCATTGCTGCCGCCATTCGGTCAATCGTGCGTCCATGTCCTCTTCCCCTCCTTCGTTCGTTTTTATCCACGCTGCCGTTGACGAACACTGGCACTTTCGACGGTGATTCGTCAAAACCGGGTCCGGCTCCGGGGATGCCTGCGATACTCACGAATATGGAGTTTTCCTAGAAGGCTGATGAAAAAACAACCGTTTCCCCTGAATCGACAGTTCTCAAGTGAAGAGAACGAAACGCTTGCCGACTACAGCAGAAAAGCTGGGAACAGAGCCTTCTCAACGGGTTTTTATTGATTAATCAACACGCCTGACTTTTTGAACGCTCTCCCACCTACGCTCACGCTTAGAGGTGGGAGATTCTTGGGAACACCCGCCCTGCGGCAGGCTGTTCACCAAGCCATCCCCGTGCGTCCCACGGTTCAGCTGTCTTACCAAAACAGCAAAATTATATAAATGCAATTGAAAGCTTTTACATTCTTCGTTTTTACCGATCATTTCATCCGACTGTCGAGTGACCGAACAACACCGCTTAAAGACCCATGAATGGGTCTGTGAAGCGAGTCGTTGTTCGGTCTTTCGTCACGCCTTAGCGTGACAGAGGCAAGCCTATGGCTTGCCTTCGACAGTCAAAAATGGATGAGCCACTTTTCCGTCAAGAATATGTTAAACGATTTCGTTGCATCTCTATACACTCCCTTGCTGCCGCCATTCTCATGAAGCAAGACGCCCACGGCCGGCATGGGGCTGCACGGCGTCTCCCGCTTATGGCCCACAGGCCGCATCCGCTCCGATGCGGCCCTGGTTCCGCCTACAAATGCTTATTTTCATACTCGGCGATTTTGCCGATTCGCCGCGCATGGCGTCCGCCTTCAAATTCGGTCTCAAGCCATGCCTTGGCGATTTCGCGCGCCAGGCCGGGGCCGATGACGCGCTCCCCCATCGCGAGAATGTTGCTGTCGTTATGCATGCGCGTCAGCTTGGCGCTGTAGACGTCGTGGCAAAGGGCGCAACGCACCCCTTTCACTTTGTTGGCGGCGATCGTCATGCCGATGCCGGTGCCGCAGATCAAAATGCCGCGATCAAATTCGCCGCGCGCCACTTTTTCAGCGACGGGAAGCGCGTAATCCGGGTAATCGACCGATGTTTCACAATCGCAGCCAAAATCGGTGTACTCGATTCCCATTTCATCCAACAGTGCTTTAATTTCCTCACGAATGCGAATTCCACCATGGTCAGAAGCAATAGCGACTTTCATCACGTTCGGGCGGGGAGCCCTAGGCTTCGCAGTGATAGCGAAAGCCAGGGAGGAATCGCCCTTCCTCCTTTCGATGAATCATATTTGCATGTGCATCAACGGGTGCGGAACCGGGCGACAGCCGCCTGCAATTGTTCGGCCTGTTCAACCAACTCGCCAGCCAGTTTATGCACATCGTTGATCGATGCGGCCTGCTCCTCGGTCGCCGCCGCAACTTCGAGCGCGCCGGCGGACGTCTGCTCAGCAATCGCCGCCACTTCTTGCGTCTGCGCCGCGGCCCGCTTCATATGCCCCATTTGACGCTTCGCCAACTCAGCGATGTCATGGACGGCGCGGATCACTTCATCAGCTGAGGCCGCCATGGCCGCAATGGCCTCATTCGTGCGCTCCCCTTTCGCCGCCTCAGCGTTTGCGGCGGCCACCTGCTTGTCCATTTGCGCCACCACACGGGCGACTTCATTTTGAATGTTGCCGACCAGTTCCGCGATTTTCTTGACCGCCTTGGCGCTCTCATCAGCCAGCTTGCGCACTTCCTCAGCGACGACGGCAAACCCCCGGCCGTGCTCGCCGGCGCGGGCTGCCTCAATGGAAGCATTGAGCGCAAGCAAGTTCGTCTGTTCAGCGATGTCCGCGACAAGCAACGTAATGTTGCCGATTTGATTGGCGTGTGCTTCGAGCTGCTTGACAGCCGCCCGCGACAGTTCTTGATCGTCAGCCAGCTGATCGATGCCGCTGACAAGCGAATGGGTGATATCGCGGCTTGCCTTCAGCGTTTCGGCCATCCCATATACCGACTGTTCCGCACGCTCGGCTGTTTCTTTTACTTGTACTGCGATGGCGAGCACATCCTCGGCCGCCGCAGCCGCTTCTTGGATCGCCTCGGCCGAAGACGCCGCCCCTTTGGAAATGTCGTCAATGGTCGCTGCAATATCGCGTGCACGGTTTGACGCTGTTTCGGACGCCTGCCTCATTTCCGCCGTCTTTTCAGTCGTGCGCGCTGCGCTCTCTTCCACATTGGCGACGACTGCGCGCAAATGGCCGAGCATCCGGTTGAACGCGACAGCCAGCGAGCGAATTTCGTCATGGGAAGAGGGCAGCGGAACATCCTCATCGATATGCCCTTCCGTCGCCTTTGCCGCCGCTTCCTCGAGCCGTTGCAGCGGCCTTGTAATCCAGCCAGCGGCCAAATAGGCAAGCACTCCGGACCAAAAGATGCCAAGGAGCAACACGATCATCGTGAACACGCTTTTGTTCCATGAGGCGAACCACTGATCATACAAAACGTACAAGAAAAAGGCGCTCGTTGAATACGTGATCAGCGCCAACGCTGTCGTAAAGACGACGAGCTTCAGGCGCAAACCGAACCGATGACTTGTCCCCCCCATTTGTGTTCCCCCTCACTTCTCAACCTCATTGTTCTGTTTGCAACTTTTCCGCCAAGCGGTCAATGAGCGTCTCCAGCTCATCGCGCGCCGCCCGGTACACTTCAATCGGCCCGCCGAACGGATCGGCGATGTCGCCGTCTGTTCCCGAGACGAACTGCTTCAACGTAAACGTTTTGTCCTTCGCTTCTGGGAAACGCTCGACGATCATTTCTTTATGGCCGGATGTCATCGCCAGCACGTGCGTCGCCCAGTCGATATGCTCTTTTTTCAGCTGCGAGGAGCGGTGGGCCGCTTCGATTCCTTTTTCCTTCAACACCGTCTTGGCGTGAACCGACGCCTCGCTCCCTTCCGCCGCAAACACGCCGGCCGATTTCACCTCGACGCCTGGCAGCTGCTTATTCTCCAACAATGCAGCGGCCATCGGGCTTCGGCACGTATTGCCCGTGCAGACGAACAAAATGCGGTATGGCATACAACCACCTCTTCACATCAATGACTTACCATCAATATACCATAGGGAAAAGAGCAAAAAAAGGCTCTTCACCACAACATGTACTTGACAAGCAATGCGGGTTCCTGCGTAAGGATAGGCAAAAAGTGCTGATTTTCCCTCACAAGCGTAAATAGGGTATGCTCAGAAAAAATCAAGTACAACTTTTGGTGAAGAGCCGCAAAAAAAGCAGGCAGTCCGCTTTTTTCCACTGAAGGAAAACCGCCTGCCGCCGTTTATAGAAAAAGCAGCTTGAGCCCGAACGCCAGCAAAATGCTGCCGCCGAGCGCTTCGCTGTAAGAACCGAGCCATTGCTGAAAATGGCGGCCGACAAAAAGCCCAACCCATGTCAGCACCATGCTGAACAGACCAAACAGCAAAATCGTCACCATCGTCCGCGCTCCGAAAATGCCGAGGCTCAGCCCGACGGAAAAGCTGTCTAGGCTGACGCTGAACGCAAAAAAAAGCAACCCCACCCCACGAGGAAACAGCGGTGAGCCATCGTCCCTCCGGAACGAGGCGATGATCATTTGCCCGCCAAGCCATAACAGCAGCGCCCCGCCCGCGTATGTCGCGACACTTCCGAACTCGCGCGACAGCAGGCGGCCGACCGCCATGCCAGCAAGCGGCATGAGAATATGAAACAAGCCGATCGTCAACCCGATATAAAACATTTGCCGCAGCCGGAGGCGCAACAGCCCCATTCCTAAAGCGACTGAAAACGCGTCCATGCCCAGCGCCAGCGCCATCATTGACAGCGCGATGATTTCGCCGATGAATGCGCCCATGTTTCTTCCCTCCCGGACCGGCCTTATTGCTAAACATATGCACGTCCAGGGCAGTTTAGAAGCAGAGCGGGCAGCCAATGGGCGCCGCCTGATTGACGGGCGGACGGAAAAGAAAAAACCGGTCCACAACAGACCGGTTTAGCGCTTGGAAACGGCATCCCCCAAATCCTCTAGTTGCAATTTGAACCTTACCGTTTGCAGAGCCGTTTTCTCGACTGTCGCACGACCGAACAACGCCGCTTCCAAACCCATACATGGATCTGTGAAGCGCGTTTCCGTTCGGTCTTCCGTCACGCCAAGGCGCGACGAAGAAGCCTGCGGCTTGCCTCCGACCGTCAAAAAATAGACAAGCTGCTTTCTCGACCAGGATATGTGAAACTTGTTCACTGCATCTATACAGACGGCCGTCCTTTCATTTCCGCTGTTCGCTGATGGCGCGTCCGCCGGCTGCTTTGCGGAGCCGGTTCATGATCGCCGCGCCGATTCCTTCTTCCGGAAACGCCTCGCTGTAAATGAGATCGACGTTCGTTTCATCAAATCGGCGCAGCGTGTCGTACAGCCGGCTCGCGACCGTCTCAAGCGCCTGGCGCGTTCCGCACGGCAGCACGACATCGGCCGCATACTGATCCCGGTTCTCCTCGGTCGTCAACACGCCGACCGTTTTCCCTTCCGCCCGGCTTTCATCGACAAGCCGCTGCAAAAACGCGGGCGGGCCGGCGACGATCCAAAGCGGCGCTTTCGGCGCATAATGCGTATATTTCATCCCCGGCGCTTTCGGCGCCGCCTCGTCATCCACAGCAGCGGCCTCTTCAACGCGGCCGATCGCTTCAATAAGCGCCTCTTTCGTCACTCCTCCCGGGCGCAAAATCGTCGGCACGCCCCCACTGCAATCGAGCACCGTCGATTCAACGCCCACGCCGGTCGGCCCGCCGTCGATCACCCCGGCGATCCGCCCGTCTAAATCGGCAAGCACGTGCGCCGCCGTCGTCGGACTCGGCCTTCCTGACCGATTCGCGCTCGGGGCGGCCAACGCCAAGCCGCTCGCCTCGATCAACGCCAGCGCCAGCGGGTGATCCGGCATGCGCACCGCCACCGTCGGCAGCCCGGCCGTCACCCGTTCAGACACCGCTTTGGCCCGTTTTGGCAATACTAACGTGAGCGGCCCCGGCCAAAACCGCTCCATCAACGTTTTCGCCATCGGTGGGATCGAGGCGGCTACCGCCTCCGCTTGGGCCATGCTGGCGACATGAACGATGAGCGGATTGTCGCTCGGCCGCCCTTTGGCGGCGAAAATTTTTTCCACCGCGGCTGTATTGGCCGCATCAGCCCCCAACCCGTACACCGTTTCCGTCGGGAATGCGATAACTTCCCCGGCCCGCAGCCATTCAACCGCCTCTCGTATTTGTGGATAAACTTGCTGTTTATCAACAATATTATCCACAACCCAAACACGCGTTTTCAATCGTTTCACCTTCTCCATCGCCGTGATTCGCCTTGAAAATGGCGGCTTTTTTTACAAGCGTCAGATCGCCGCCCGATGCCTTTCCACAGTTATACACAAATTGTGAATAAACTTGTTATTTTTGTGGATAACTTTGTGGATAGATGCTTATGGAATGAGATGGCTGAGCCACTCTTTGAAGAAAAATTTGACTTCCACCGGCTGTTCCGGCTCGGCCATGACGACGAAGGACGATTCTTGATCATCAGTGTGCCCTTTGTCCTTCTCGCCATCCGCATGGATGGACGAAGCGGCGCGATCTTCGGTTTCCGCCATCGCACCCCTCTCCTCTTTCGGTTCGTCCCGCTCGATGGCCTGCTCGCCGCTTCGCATCGCCTCAGCTTCCGCTTCGGCCGACTCGCTGTTTTGCTTCGACCCGGCTTCCATTGACCGGACGCTCTCAGCCGACACCGGTTCATTCGTTCCTGCAGGCGATCGGTTCGCCGCCATCATGACGGCATCGCTGTTTGAAAAATCGAGAAAACAAAGCGGCGGGAACAGAACGCACCACCAGTTTGCTCCTTTTCCTTCCCCAAGCGTGATCAGCACGGCATCATAGATGCCAGCCGGATATACGTAGTTGCCGTACACTTTCGTCGGAAAATGAACCGGGCCAAACTCCACTTTGTACGTTTGATCGCTTTGTTCATCGCGCAACACGCGGGCGACCGTCCGCTCGATGTCCGGCAGGTGAGAGCGGATGACGCGCTTTGCTTCCTCAAACGAAGTGAGTTCGGCCACCCAGCCGTTGATTTGCGCATTGACCGCATCACGCACTTTTCGCTTCAATTGTTGGTCTTCATCGGCGTCGCTGTTGGCTAAAATGCGCAGGCGGATTGCCTCATCAGGGATGGCGACCGCCGCGTTCGCCCCGGCGTCCGTCTTGTGGCCGTACAGCTCGACGAGTACGCCTGTCGTTAATAGAATGATATATAAACATATGGCAATGGCATTTCCTTTGATGGTCATCATCGGCACCGTCCTTTCACCTTTCATTGTGGACGGCGCCGCTCGTTTTTAAACCTATCAATCTAACACGTTTTCCCGTTTTTCGGCCGCGTCATGTACACCATCCGGTCTTTGCCGTTGAGGTCAAAATCGACTTCCACTTCGGCTTCTGGAAACGCTGCGGCCAAGAGCGCCGCCACTGCTTCCCCTTGCCCGGCGCCGACTTCAAAAGCGGCAAGCGCCGGCGCGCCGAGCACAAGCGGCAACTCGCGGGCGAAGCGGCGGTAAAAATCGAGCCCATCGCGGCCGCCAAAGAGCGCCGTGTGCGGCTCATAGTTTTTGACGACCGGGGAAAGCATAGCGGCGTCCGTCTCTGGAATGTACGGTGGATTGGAAACGACGACATCGACCGTCCACCCCATGGCCATGATCGGCTGCAGCAAGTCGCCGCACAAAAATGAAACATTCGCCCCGAGCCGCCGGGCGTTTTCACGGGCGACCGCGAGCGCCGCTTCGGAAATATCGGTTGCGGTCACCGACAACGCTTTGTTCTCCAGCGCCAATGTCACGGCGATCGCCCCGCTGCCAGTGCCGACGTCAACGACATCGATCCGCTTCCGACCAGCAAATAGGCGCGGCACCCGTTTTAGGACGCCAAGCACCAGTTCTTCCGTTTCCGGGCGCGGGATCAACACATGGCGGTTGACAAGAAACGGCCGGCCGTAAAACGATTCATAGCCGATCAAATATTGAATCGGCACATGATCCACCGCATGGCGGCGCACATCGGCCGCAAATCGTTCATATACCGCTTCGTCGACCGGCTCGCGCCAACGGGCGAACAGCCCGGCCCGGTCCACGCCTAAATGGTGGCACAATAGCCACTCTGCCGCCCGCTCCTCTTTTCCGTGGGCGCGCAAAAAAGAAGAAGCCCAGGCGAGGACTTCGTGGACGTTACGACGCATCGTTCGCTTGCTCCAATTTTTTCGCCTGATCGTCCAAAATGAGCGCCTCGATAATTTCGTCGAGGTGGCCATCGAGCACTTGATCGAGCTTTTGGATCGTCAATCCGATGCGGTGGTCCGTGACGCGGTTTTGCGGGAAGTTGTACGTCCGGATGCGCTCGGAACGGTCGCCGGTGCCGACAGCTTGCTTGCGCGTTTGGTCATATTCGGCGCGCGCTTCTTGCTGGTACTTGTCATAAATGCGGGCACGCAATACTTTCATCGCTTTTTCTTTGTTTTTGATTTGCGATTTTTCGTCTTGGCACGTGACAACAATGCCGGTCGGAATATGGGTGAGGCGCACGGCCGACATCGTCGTGTTGACGCTTTGCCCACCCGGTCCGCTTGAGGCGAACGTGTCGACGCGAATGTCTTTTTCATTGATTTCGACTTCGATTTCTTCCATCTCCGGCAGGCAGGCGACCGTCGCCGTCGACGTATGGATGCGCCCGCCTGACTCCGTTTCCGGGACGCGCTGGACGCGATGCGCGCCGTTTTCAAACTTCAGCTTTGAATACGCCCCTTTGCCGTTGATCATAAAAATGATTTCTTTATAGCCGCCGAGGCCGGTCGGGCTCGCTTCGATCACTTCCGTCTTCCACCCTTGCGATTCCGCATAGCGCGTATACATCCGGTACAAGTCGCCGGCAAACAGCGCTGCCTCTTCACCGCCGGCGGCCGCGCGGATTTCCATAATGACGTTTTTCTCATCGTTTGGGTCTTTCGGCAAAAGCAGCACTTTCAGCTTTTCAACGAGCGCCTCTTCCCGTTCTTCCAGCTCGCCGATTTCCTCTTTCACCATCTCCCGCAGCTCCGGATCGAGCTTTTCCTCAAGCATCGCCTTCGCTTCCGCGAGTTGCTCGCGAACCGATTTGTATTCGCGGTACGTTTGCACCGTTTCTTCCAAATCCGCCTGCTCTTTCGAATAATCGCGCAGCTTTTTCGGATCGTTGATGACGTCGGGGTCCATCAACAGTTCATTGAGCTTTTCATACCGTTGCTCCACAGCTTCCAACCGATCAAACACATCATTCACCTCTGTTTTTCCCACACAGTCTAATTTTAGATTATAGCATGAAATGAAGCCAAACAAAAACCCCCGCTTTTGGCAAGCGGGAGCTCTCAGTTGACGCGCACGATGACCTCGTATGTCGGGATTGCTTTTGTCAGCAGCTTGTCAATGCGTTGCGCCTCGCGCTGCCGCTCCTCGTCAGACAGCTCTTCCGGTGCATCAACGGTCACATACATATTGCCGCCGTGAAACCAGATGGAGTCGGCGTGGTAATCGGTGTACCGCTCGATGAGTTGTGCTGCCTTGCGCGTATCGGCGCGCTGGTTTTCGCTTCCTTCGGTCAAGCTGATAAAATTCGGGTTTTGCCGCACGTTTTCCGGATCGTCGAAGTTGTTGTACAAGTCTCTGTCAGCGTCGATCTTCGGCCGCCCGTCCGTCATCAGCCGCGCGCCGTTTTTGTCCTCGCTTTGCTGGCGGTAGGACGGATGATCCGGAGCGAGCGAACAGGCCGAAAGCAGGAAGATCATTCCTAACAGCCAGATGCGTCTCATCCTTTTTCGCCTCCTTAGCTGTTAGGATGTCCATGATCGCCCGTCAATGATACACGGCAAGCCATAAATCTTTCTGCCATCATTCGTCTATTTTGCGGCGAACGAACAAAAGGGGCAGCCTAGTCAAGCGAACGATCAATGATGAACGAGCCGCATGCCAAACGCTTTTTCCTCCCATAGCGAATGGACGCACGAGACGGGCGAGAATGATGGCGCCGCTTCCGCCCTTCTCGGTCGGCGAAACATACGAATATGCACCGTTTCCATCAACGATGGCTGCGCTTCGCCACTTGGCCGATGAAAGCGGCCAAACAACATCAGTGACCGCCTCACCATCACTCACCCGTATGTCCAGCAAGCGGGTGGTTGTATCGCTTTTTCGGTTTGCCAGGCACTTCATGGTGATGGCGGCAGCGAGGCTCGTACGCCTCGCTGGCGCCGACGAGAATCACCGGATCGTCATAAGAGGCGGGCGCACCGTTAATGAGCCGCTGCGTCCGGCTGGCCGGGGAACCGCATACCGTGCAAACCGCCTGCAGCTTCGTCACCGACTCAGCGATCGCCATCAGCGCCGGCACGGGGCCAAACGGTTCGCCGCGAAAATCTTGGTCGAGCCCCGCGGCGATGACGCGGTAGCCGCAATCAGCGAGCGTTTGCACCACATCGATGATGTCGTCGGAAAAAAACTGTATTTCATCGATGGCGACGACGTCGGTGGCGGCGGAAATGTAGCGGAACATTTCCGCCGGCGTCGCGACCGGAATGGCGATCACCGAATTGCCGTTGTGCGACACGACTGCGTCTTCGCTATAACGATTGTCGATCGTCGGTTTGAACACTTTCACTTCCTGCTTGGCAAACTGAGCGCGGCGGACGCGGCGAATCAATTCTTCTGATTTGCCGGAAAACATGCATCCACAAATGAGCTCAAGCCAGCCGGACTGCGTCATCACGTACATCGGGGCCTCTCCTTTCACACAACACTGTCCTCAAACCATCGGCCGCTCCTTGCCGTCTGCCATCGCAACGATCAGCGGGATCAGCTTGATAAGCAACCGGTCTTCCATCTGCTCTCACGAAAAAGCAGGCAAGTTTCGCTTGCCTGCTTTCGTCACGTCCTTGTTACTTAAGGCCGTATTTTTTATTGAATTTATCCACGCGGCCCGCTGCCGTAACAAATTTTTGTTTGCCCGTGAAGAACGGATGGCATTCCGAGCAAATCTCCACGCGCAGCTCGTCTTTGACCGAACCGCTTTCGAATTCGTTGCCGCATGCGCAACGGACGATGACTTTTTTGTACTCTGGATGGATGCCTTGTTTCATCGTTTTCATCTCCTTCCGCCCTGTATCTTATCGAAACAGAGTGATTCGTAGCATGGAACGCTTCATGCTTATGCGCGCCCGCCCGTTTGGCAAGGCGCAGCGCATGGAACAGCTGGGGCTCCACCGAAGCGAACCCAGCCGGTGCAAATCACGGATCGCACAAACCAAAAGGCGATAGCCAAAACACACATGTTAAGATTATAACAGCTTTTCTGTCAGTTTGCAACGGGCGATTCGCGGCAAATTCCGCCAACTGCCTACAGACGGGGCGGGCCGCCCTGTTTCCACTCCTGATCGAGCAAGGCGAAAAACTCTTCGTTTGACTTCGTCCGGCGCAATTTGTTCAAAAACCGCTCGATAAAGTCGGGCGAATCGGCCATCGTTTTGCGGATCGCCCACAGCTTTTCCAAATGTTCTTTCGGGATGAGCAGCTCCTCTTTGCGCGTTCCCGAGCGGCGAATGTCAATCGCCGGAAAAATGCGGCGCTCGGCGAGCGAGCGGTCAAGATGGAGCTCCATGTTGCCGGTGCCTTTAAATTCCTCGTAAATGACGTCATCCATGCGCGACCCGGTGTCAATGAGGGCGGTCGCCAAAATCGTCAAGCTGCCGCCTTCTTCGATGTTGCGCGCCGCGCCGAAAAACCGCTTCGGGCGATGAAACGCCGCTGGGTCGATCCCTCCTGAGAGCGTGCGTCCGCTCGGCGGAATGACCAAGTTGTACGCCCGGGCGAGGCGGGTGATGCTGTCCATTAAAATGACGACGTCACGCTTATGCTCAACTAATCGCATCGCCCGTTCTAAGACAAGCTCGGCCACTTTAATATGGTTTTCCGGCACCTCATCAAACGTCGAGCTGACGACATCGCCTTGCACCGACCGCTCGATGTCGGTCACTTCTTCCGGCCGTTCGTCAATGAGCAAGACGATCAACTCGACATCCGGGTGGTTTGTGGTGATGCTGTTGGCAATTTCCTTCAGCAGCATCGTCTTGCCAGCTTTCGGCGGCGCGACGATCAACCCGCGCTGGCCAAAGCCGACGGGAGCGATCAAGTCGATGATGCGGGTCGACAGCTTGTCCGGCGTTGTCTCCAGCTTCATTTGCCGATTCGGGTAAAGCGGCGTCAACGCTGGAAAGTGAACGCGCTCCTTGGCGACTTCCGGGTCTTCGCCGTTGACCGCTTCGACATGAAGCAAGCCGAAGTAGCGTTCATTTTCTTTCGGCGGCCGCACTTTGCCGGATACTTTATCCCCGTTGCGCAAATCAAAACGGCGGATTTGGGAAGCGGAAATGTAAATGTCTTCCGAGCTCGGGGAATAGTTGATCGGGCGCAAAAAGCCGAATCCTTCCGACGGAATGATTTCGAGGATGCCTTCCATGAAAAAGAGGCCGTCTTGTTCGGCACGCGCTTTCAAAATCGCAAAAATAAGCTCCTTTTTCGTCAACTTGCTGTAGTATGAAATTTTGTATTGCTTGGCGAGCTCATACAGCTCCTTCAATTTCATGTTTTCTAGTGCTGCTAACGTTAATTCCATCTTGACACCACACTTTGCAAATTTTCCTATTCTCCCATCGTTCGTGTTCGGACGTATTGGTCATCAATTCGACAGGCGAAGGGATTCATTTCGAAGATGATGAAGGCTGAAATGAAATAAAGAAGTAGAATGGCAGAGCTTATTTTTGCATAAGCAACACGACTATTTTACCCTTTTTTCTTCTTTTTAATCAATATTTTTTTGTTTTTCCGAGCCAGGCGCGGCTCCGGCGCCCGGCCGGATGGTAGGATATCATTTGATGACTAAGTTCGGTTTTTTCTTCAAACTGTGCCGCCCTTCGATGAAGCGGACCGTGCCGGACTTGGCCCGCATGACGACGGAGTGGGTGAGGCCGTACGCCCCTTTCAGCCGCACGCCGCGCAACAGCTCGCCGTCGGTGACGCCGGTGGCGGCAAAAATCGCGTCGTCTCCTTTCACCAAATCGTCCATGCGCAGCACTTTGTTGACGTCAATGCCCATTTGTTTGCACCGCTCGACTTCATCGTCGTTTTGCGGCAGCAGCTTCCCTTGCAGTTCGCCACCAAGGCATTTCAACGCGACCGCGGCGAGCACTCCTTCCGGCGCGCCGCCCGAGCCGAACAAAATGTCAACGCCGGTATGGTCAAACGCCGTGTTAATGGCGGCGGCGACATCGCCGTCATTGATGAGCTTAATGCGGGCGCCGGCTTCACGCAGCTCATGAATGAGACGCTCATGGCGCGGACGGTTGAGAACAACCGCGACGACGTCTTCAATATCTTTGTTTTTCGCCTTCGCCACCGCCTTTAAATTGTCGATGATCGGCGCCTCAATGTCAATCATCCCGACCGCTTCCGGCCCGACGGCGATTTTCTCCATGTACATGTCCGGCGCGTGAAGCAGATGACCGTGGTCAGCGACAGCGACGACAGCCAAGGCGTTCCATCCCCCGGAAGCGACGATGTTCGTCCCTTCAAGCGGGTCGACAGCGACATCGACGCGCGGGCCATAGCCGTTGCCGAGCTTTTCCCCGATATACAGCATCGGCGCTTCGTCCATTTCCCCTTCGCCGATGACGACGGTGCCTTTCATCGGCACGGTGTCAAACACGTCGCGCATCGCCGACGTCGCGGCGTCATCAGCCTCATTCTTTTTCCCGCGCCCCATCCAGCGGGCGGCGGCAAGCGCCGCCGCTTCGGTGACGCGCACGAGTTCCATCGATAAGCTTCGTTCCATCGTCGTTCTCCCCTTCCCCTTTGTCGACTGGACGTTACGCGTTTTTCACTTGCTCGATTTCTTCATCGGTCATTTTTTCGCGCCAAATGGTGGCGCCGATGTCAGACAGTTTTTCGACGAGGTTGCTGTAGCCGCGGTCGATATGCTCGACGCCGGTGATCTCCGTCACTCCTTCAGCCATCAGCCCGGCAATGACAAGCGCCGCCCCGGCGCGCAAATCGCTCGCCTTCACTTTCGCCCCTTGCAGTTTGACGGGGCCGGTGACGATGGCTGAGCGGCCTTCGACTTTTACATTGGCGTTCATGCGCCGCAATTCATCGACATGCTTGAAGCGGGCGCTGTAAATCGTGTCGGTGACGACGCTTGTGCCGTTGGCTTTTGTCAGCAGCGCGGTAAACGGCTGCTGCAGATCAGTTGGGAAGCCCGGATAGACGAGCGTCTTGACGTCAACCGCTTTCAAAACGTCGGTGCCGCAGACGAGAATTTGATCTTCCCCCGTCTCCACGCGCACCCCCATTTCGCGCAATTTGGCCGTCAGCGATTCAACGTGCTGCGGGATGACGTTGTCGACGACGACTTCGCCATTGGTGGCCGCGGCGGCGATCATGTACGTCCCGGCTTCGATCCGATCCGGGATGATGGCATGGCGGCAGCCCGATAATTTTTCGACGCCGTCAATGCGGATCACATCGGTGCCGGCTCCTTTGATTTTCGCGCCCATATTCGAAAGCAATGTCGCTACATCGATGATTTCCGGCTCTTTCGCCGCATTTTCGATAATCGTCCGCCCTTTGGCGCGCACCGCCGCCAGCATGATGTTGATCGTCGCGCCGACGCTGACGACGTCCAAAAAAATGCGGGCTCCGCGCAGTTCCTCCGCGCGCAAGTAAATGGCGCCCTGCTCGTTCGTTACGGTGGCTCCCAGCGCCTCAAACCCTTTGATATGCTGGTCAATCGGGCGCGGACCGAGATGACATCCGCCCGGCAAGCCGACAACCGCTCTTTTGAAGCGGCCAAGCATCGCCCCCATCAAATAGTAGGAGGCGCGCAGCTTTTTCACCTTCCCATTTGGAAGCGGCATGGACACCATATTCGTTGGGTCGATGACCGCCTCTTTGCCGTCAAACGAAAACGAGCCGCCGATTTCTTCGATCAAGCTTCCTAAAATGTGCACGTCGGAAATGTCCGGCAACCCCTCGATCGTCACCGGCGAATCGGCCAAAATCGCTGCAGGAATCAAAGCGACCGCGCTGTTTTTCGCACCGCTCACTTTGATCGTTCCCCGCAGCCGATCTCCGCCGATAATTTTCATTTTATCCATCGTCGTCTCCCTTCTTTGCTCGGAAGTTGGCTTCACCCCTGGGACGAAAAAGCAAAGCCGGGCGGGCTCATCACGTCCGGCCTGAACGCGGCAGAGCGAGCCCGCTTCACCCAAGAGGCAAACGGCTTACTTTCATTTTTGCCGATTCCAGTCGGCGAGAAACTTCTCAATTCCTTGATCGGTCAGCGGATGGTTGAACAATTGCATAAGCACCTTGTACGGAACCGTGGCAATATGCGCCCCGCGCAACGCCGCTTCTGTCACATGGTGCGGATGGCGGATCGAAGCGGCGATGATTTCCGTTTCAATGCCATGAATGTTGAAAATCTCAGCGATGGTGGAAATGAGCTCTAAACCGTTATGGCCGATGTCATCGAGGCGGCCGAGGAACGGAGAGACGTACGTCGCGCCGGCGCGTGCGGCCAAGAGCGCCTGGTTGGCGGTGAACACAAGCGTCACATTCGTTTGAATCCCTTTTTCGCTGAACGCCTTGACTGCTTTTAAGCCTTCCGGCGTCATCGGCACTTTGATCGTAATGTTCGGGGCGATTTTCGCCAGCTCTTCGCCTTCCGCGATCATGCCAGCGGCGTCGGTCGAAATGACTTCAGCGCTCACCGAACCAGAAACGATCGATGTAATTTCGCGCAACCGATCATGGAACGATACGTTCTCCTTCGCCACGAGGCTTGGGTTGGTCGTGACGCCGGCCAAAATGCCGAGTTCATGGGCGTGTTTGATTTCTTCCAAGTTGGCAGTGTCGATAAAAAATTTCATGCTGAACCCTCCTTGTTATTCGTTGCACATGCAAAGGCAGCCGCGCGGCGGCCAAACGCCGCCCGCGA
Organism: Geobacillus sp. CCR; assembly: GCF_052906625.1. Classification (NCBI taxonomy): domain Bacteria; kingdom Bacillati; phylum Bacillota; class Bacilli; order Caryophanales; family Anoxybacillaceae; genus Geobacillus; species Geobacillus sp. CCR. The sequence goes on from NZ_JBREBQ010000006.1 coordinate 39,985, forward strand.
AGCCGATTCATCGCGCCGCTTTTCCGGACGAGCCAAACTCGCGCATTTTGCCGATGACCGTCGCTTTGATGGCGTCGCGGCCCGGGCCGATGATTTTGCGCGGATCATAGACGTTCGGGTCTTTCGCGAGCAGTTCGCGGACGACTTTGGTAAACGCCATTTGGTTTTCGGTATTGACGTTGATTTTCGATGTGCCAAGGGAGATCGCGCGTTGAATTTGTTCGGTCGGAATGCCGGTGCCGCCGTGGAGCACAAGCGGAACGCCGGTTAAATCGCGGATTTGCTCCATTTCGGCAAATCCGAGCTTCGGCTCTCCTTTGTACGGGCCGTGCACAGAACCGAGCGCCGGGGCGAGACAGTCGACGCCTGTCCGTTTGACAAGCTCTTCGCACTCTTTCGGGTCGGCGTAAATGATCCCTTCTCCGACGACGTCGTCTTCCTGCCCGCCGACGATGCCGAGCTCCGCTTCGACCGAAACGCCGCGCGCATGAGCATATTCAACGACTTGCGAGGTGATGCGGACGTTTTCTTCAAATGGATGGTGGGAGGCGTCAATCATAACCGAGGTGAACCCGGCGTCAATCGCCGCTTTGCATTTTTCAAAGCTCGATCCATGGTCGAGATGGATGGCGACCGGAACGGTGATGTTCATGTCTTCCATTAACCCTTTGACCATATTGACGACCGTTTTGAATCCGCTCATATAGCGGGCCGCCCCTTCGGAGACGCCGAGAATGACCGGCGATTTTTCCTCTTCGGCCGCCGCTAAAATGGCTTGTGTCCATTCCAAGTTGTTAATGTTAAATTGACCGACCGCGTATTTGCCGCGCAGCGCCTCGTTGAGCATCTCTTTCATCGATACTAACGGCATGGTTCCATCCTCCTTAGCTGATCGTCGTCTTTGTCGCCCTGGCGGTGACTGGGTCCACAGGCGCAAAATCCATCTACGTTATAAGCATACCAACTTGCCGGCAAAACGGCAACATTTCCACCCTTTATTCTCCTAAAGACGACAGCGTCATCAATGTCCATCGATGCGCTTTCTTTGCCAAAGGAAAGCCGCTCGTCGATGGCGCTGTCTAGGCGGTAATGTATTTTTTGACGGCAACGCGCAAATCGTCAATATCAAACGGCTTGGCAAAATGCATCAGCGCCCCGAGCTCTTTCGTTTCTTGAATCATATCGAGCTCCCCGTAGGCGGTCATGATGATCACCTTAATATCCGGATCAATCTCTTTCAACCGTTTTAAAATTTCAATGCCGTCCATGCCAGGAATTTTCATATCAAGAAGCACAAGATCGGGGTGATGTTTGCGGGCGATTTCGAGCGCCTGCATGCCGTTGGCGGCCTGATACGTTACATACCCCTCCCGCTGAAACACTTCGTTGAGCAAAATGCGGATGCCATACTGGTCGTCGACAATCAAAATTTTGTTTCCCACAGTTATGCACCTCTATTCCCTGTTTTCTCCCTATTAATGTTTCGCATTTGGCAAACCCTTTTCCTGCTTGCTTTTCTTGTTGTTTGCCGATTTTGTATAATAGCGGCGAAGGGAGGCCGAACCGTGAAAATTTTAACGACGCAAACGATCGGATTGTTGCAAAAAATCGCCGCGGATGAAGAGCTGGCGCTCGAAGACGGGGCGCGTCTGCTCGCTCAGGCCGCCATCGGTGATGGACGCATTTGGCTGTATGGCATAGGTGAACTCGATGCGGTCGTCACCGCCGCGCTTCTTGGCCCCGATCCGCTGCCGAAAGCCAAACGGCTTGAGCCGACAGCAACCGATGACTGGCAGGAAACGGACCGAGCGCTTCTATTTGCCCGCTTTTCCGCCGATCCTGAGGCCATTCGCCTCGTCGAACAGCTGCAGGCGCACGGCGTCGATGCAGTGGCCGTCGCGGCGCTCGTCAAGGATGAACCCGGACTGGCCGATATGGCCACCGTCTTTATCGACAGCAAACTTTCCCGCCCGCTCGTGCCGACCGAAGACGGCCGCCGCATCGGCATGCCGACGATCATCACCGCTTCATTCATCTACTACGGACTGCGCGTTTTGCTCGATGAAATTTTGGCGGAATATGAATAACAGCCGCCATGAAAGCGAGCGCTCTCCGACCGGCCAAAGGCAAAGAGGTATAGAAACCGCCCAAAAAACAGCGCCTGATCAATGGGCATCGTGCTTGACAAGATGAAAAATATCCAAAAAAGAAAGGGGGCTGAACCCAAAAGGCCGTTCTACGGCTTTTTTGGGACAGCCCCTTTTTCGTCACTCTTTCAGCGACGCTCTGACAAACTCGCGGAACAGCGGCTGCGGCCGCGTCGGGCGCGAGGTGAATTCCGGATGGAATTGCGCGGCGACGAACCACGGATGATCCTTGAGTTCGATCACTTCAACCAACCGTCCGTCCGGACTCGTGCCGGAAAAGACGAAGCCGTGCTCTTCCATGATCGGCCGGTATTGGTTGTTGAATTCGTACCGATGGCGATGGCGCTCGTAAATGACTTCATCGCCGTAGGCGGCGTAGGCAAGCGTCCCTTCCTGCAGCTTGCACGGATACAAGCCGAGGCGGAGCGTGCCGCCTAAATCTTCGACATCCTTCTGCTCCGGAAGCAAGTCGATGATCGGATGCGGCGTGTTCGGGTCAAACTCGGACGAATGGGCGCCGGACAACCCGACAACATGGCGAGCAAATTCAATCGAGGCGAGCTGCATTCCTAAGCAAATGCCCAAAAACGGCACGCGCTGCTCGCGGGCGTAGCGGATCGCCTCAATCTTCCCTTCGACCCCGCGGTCGCCGAACCCGCCCGGAACCAAAATGCCGTCCGCATCTTTCAACAGGTCGGCTACATTGTCACGCGTCACATGCTCAGCATTGATCCACTGAATATCAATGTCGGTGTCAAACGCATACCCCGCATGACGGAGCGCCTCAACAACAGAAATATAGGCGTCCGGAAGCTCGACGTATTTGCCAACCAAAGCGATTTTCGTCGTTTTCGATAAGTTGCGCACTTTCTCGACGAGCGCCTTCCATTCGGTCATATCCGCTTCGCGGCAGTTGAGGCGCAAATGTTCGCACACGATTTGGTCCAGTTTTTGTTCTTGAAGCATAAGCGGGACCGCATACAGCGTGTCGGCATCGCGCGCCTCGATGACCGCTTTCGGATCGATGTCGCAAAAGAGGGCGATTTTCTCTTTCATTTCCTGCGGCATCGGCATTTCCGTGCGCACGACGATGACGTTCGGCTGAATGCCGAGGCTGCGCAATTCTTTCACGCTGTGCTGCGTCGGCTTCGTTTTCATTTCCCCAGCCGCCTTGATGTACGGCACGAGCGTGCAGTGGATGTACATGACGTTTTCTCGTCCAACATCGCTTTTGATTTGGCGGATCGCTTCTAAAAACGGAAGCGATTCAATATCGCCGACCGTGCCGCCGATCTCCGTAATGACGACATCGGCGTTCGTCTCTCTTCCGGCCCGGAAGACGCGCTCTTTAATTTCGTTGGTAATGTGCGGAATGACTTGCACCGTGCCGCCTAGGTAATCGCCGCGGCGCTCTTTGCGGATGACGGCGGAATAAATTTTTCCTGTCGTCACGTTGCTGTATTTGTTTAAATTAATATCGATGAACCGTTCATAATGCCCTAAATCCAAATCCGTCTCTGCACCGTCGTCCGTGACGAACACCTCGCCGTGCTGATACGGGCTCATCGTCCCTGGGTCGACGTTAATGTACGGGTCAAACTTTTGGATCGTCACGTTCAACCCGCGGTTTTTCAACAAACGTCCAAGCGAAGCCGCCGTAATCCCTTTCCCGAGTGAGGAAACAACGCCGCCCGTCACAAAAATGTATTTCGTCATTTTGTCTTCCCCCTTGCCGAAATTGCGGTAACAGTTTCAGTGTTTGCGAAAGGCGCAAATAAAAAACGCTCCGCTTACCGTACGTAAGGGAGCGATCGATTTGTTCGTTTTCAAGAGCCCAACACACATTGTACCGGGTTCCCCTGGCAAAGTCAAGCGGTTATTCGTCTTCGTCCGGCTCTTCGAGATCAAGCTCTTCATCAAGCGGCGCATCGTCCAGCTCAAACTCTTCATCGCCGAGAATGTCATCGTCAAACGCGACGTCTTCGTCCAGATCGAATTCTTCATCTTCCAAGAGCTCGTCTTCATCAAGCTCGAGCTCTTCCCCATCATATTCATCCAAATCGTCGTAATCGAGATCTTCATCTTCAAGCAACTCATCGTATTCATCGTATTCATCGTCAAGCGCTTTTTTCTTCTTCTTCGGCTTGACGATCGTCACCGTTTCGTCTTCTGTCTGGTCAAACGGATACCATGCGCGCAATCCCCAGACGTTTTCCCCAACGCAAATAAACCGGCCGTCGATGTTTAAATCGGTGTAATATTGGGCCAGCCGCGCCTCCATCTCTTCTTCCGATATGCCGGCCAGCGCTGCTGCTTCACGAACGAGTTGATCAAACGGCAGCGCCTCCCGCTTGTCAAGCAAAATGAGGTTCGCCAGCTCGACGAACGACATCTCCTGCAATTCCTCCGGCGAGTATTGCTGCTGCAGGCTCAAGTTCAGCACTCCCCTTCTATATTAATGAAACAAATGAATGCAAGTGGAATACATACCATTCATTATAAACAAATTGTCGGGGTTTATGCTACCCATTTGCCGAAAAAAGCAAAGGAGGGCAGCCCTGCGGCGAGGGCGGCCCTCCTTCCGATTCCGACATATCCGTTGTCACAATCACCTTTGTTCACACCGCTCCACTTTTCCTTACGAAGCCCATTCGTCTTGCTCTTTTGGCCCAATCCGCGTTCCGTTCGTTTCACCTCCGGCGGGCCAGTACGCCAACAGCCGCTGCCCATCATTCTACCGATCTGCTAAAGTTCAACGGGCCGTTGTCCATTGTGATCAAGGGCGCCCATCGAAAGCAGAAAACAACGAAACTCCCTCGAATTACATATTCCGCCGGTATTGTCCGCCGACTTCGTACAAGGCGCGGGTGATTTGTCCAAGGCTGGCGACTTTCACCGTTTCCATCAATTCTTCGAAAATGTTGCCGCCGCTTGTCGCCACTTGCTTCAGCCGTTCGAGCGCCGGGCCGGCTTTGTCTTTGTTCCGCTCTTGGAATTCGCGCAAGTTGCGGATTTGCGTCTCTTTTTCTTCGTACGTCGCCCGGGCGAGCTGGATGTTGTTCAGTTCGTCCTCTGACGGCGGATTCGGGTTCAAGAACGTGTTGACGCCGATGATCGGCAGTTCGCCGGTATGTTTTTTCGTTTCATAGTAAAGTGATTCGTCTTGAATTTTGCCGCGCTGGTATTGCATCTCCATTGCCCCGAGCACGCCGCCGCGGTCGTTGAGCCGTTCAAACTCTTGCAACACCGCTTCTTCAACCAAATCGGTCAGCTCTTCAATGATGAACGACCCTTGGAGCGGGTTTTCGTTTTTGGTCAGGCCAAACTCTTTCGTGATAATGAGTTGGATCGCCATCGCCCGACGGACCGACTCTTCGGTCGGTGTCGTGATCGCTTCGTCATAGGCATTCGTATGCAGCGAGTTGCAGTTGTCATAAATCGCCAGAAGCGCCTGCAGCGTCGTGCGGATGTCGTTGAAATCGATCTCCTGCGCGTGCAATGAACGGCCGGACGTTTGGATATGGTATTTCAGTTTCTGGCTCCGTTCGTTGGCGCCGTATTTTTCGCGCATGACGATCGCCCAAATGCGGCGGGCGACGCGGCCGATGACCGAATACTCCGGATCGAGGCCGTTGCTGAAGAAAAACGACAAGTTCGGCGCAAAATCGTCAATGTGCATGCCGCGGCTCAAGTAATACTCGACATACGTAAAGCCGTTCGCAAGCGTAAACGCCAGCTGCGTGATCGGGTTCGCCCCCGCCTCGGCGATATGGTAGCCGGAGATCGACACCGAGTAGTAGTTGCGGACGCGGTGCTTGATGAAATACTCTTGAATGTCGCCCATCATTTTTAAGGCGAAATCGGTCGAGAAAATGCACGTGTTTTGCCCTTGGTCTTCCTTCAAAATATCGGCTTGAACCGTGCCGCGCACCGTTTGCAGCGTCCATTCCTTCACTTGTTCGTACTCTTCCGGCGTGAGCGGGCGGCCAAGCTCGGCTTCCTTTTTCTCGACTTGCTGGTCAATCGCCGTATTCATAAACATCGCCAGCAAAATCGGAGCCGGACCGTTGATCGTCATCGACACGGATGTGAGCGGGTCGCACAAGTCAAACCCTTTGTACAGCTTTTTCATATCATCAAGTGTACAGACGCTGACACCGCTTTCCCCGACTTTGCCGAAAATGTCCGGCCGGTAGTCCGGGTCTTCGCCATAGAGCGTCACGGAGTCGAACGCGGTGCTGAGCCGCTTCGCCTTGTCTTCTTTGCACAAGTAATGGAAGCGGCGGTTCGTGCGCTCCGGCGTCCCTTCGCCGGCAAACTGCCGTTTCGGGTCTTCGCCTTGGCGCTTGAACGGGAAGACGCCGGCCGTATACGGGAACGAGCCAGGGACGTTTTCTTTATACACCCAGCGCAAAATCTCTCCGTAGTCTTTGAATTTCGGCAAGACGACTTTCGGAATGTCCAAACCGGACAACGTTTTCGTCGTCAGTTCGGTGACAATTTCTTTGTCTCGCACTTTCGTAACAAATTGTTTTGCCGCATATTTCGCTTTCGTTTCTTCCCATGTCGCCAAAATGCGCTTCGATTCCGGCGTCAATTTCGCCTCATAATCCGCTTTGAGCGTCTCGAGCGCGCGGATCACGTCTTCCGCTTCGCCCCGTTCCTTCGCCGCTTCGATGGCCCCTTCGATTTGGAAGAGGCGTCGGGCCACTTCGACTTGCTGCTCGGCGCGGCGGTGGTACGAGCGGACCGTTTCCGCGATTTCACGCAAATAGTAGCGGCGCTCGTTCGGGATGATGACATTATGCTTTTCGACATTGGCGACCGTTTTTAAGCTTGTTTTCCAATTCGTTCCTGCTTTTTTATTGATCGTATCCACAAGCGCGACAAAGAGCGTATTCGTGCCTGGGTCGTTAAACTGGCTGGCGATCGTGCCGTACACCGGCATTTCCGAAACATCGCGGTCAAACAGCTGGTGGCTGCGCTGATATTGTTTTTGCACTTGCCGTTTTGCGTCTTCTGACCCTTTGCGCTCGAATTTATTAATGACAATCAAATCGGCATAATCGATCATGTCGATTTTCTCAAGCTGCGTCGGCGCGCCGAACTCGCTTGTCATGACGTACATCGACACGTCGCACACTTCGGTAATGGCGGCGTCGCCTTGGCCGATCCCGCTCGTTTCAATGATGACAAGATCAAATCCGGCCGCTTTGACAACCGAAATGGCGTCGCGAATCGCCGGCGACAGTTCCGTGCGGGAATGGCGCGTCGCCAAGCTTCTCATGTAAACGCGCGGCGAGTTGATCGAGTTCATCCGGATGCGGTCGCCCAACAGCGCCCCGCCCGTTTTTTGCTTCGTCGGGTCGACTGACAAGATCGCGATTTTGATATCAGGAATTTCGTTTAAAAAGCGGCGGACGAGCTCATCGGTGAGCGAGCTTTTCCCAGCTCCGCCTGTGCCGGTGATGCCGAGCACCGGCACGCGCTTCTCGAGCGCCTTCACTTGTTCAATGGCGGCTTCCGCCGCCGCGGCCGCCTCTTTGTTTTCCCCCTCGGCGCGATATTCGCACAGCGTGATGAGCCGGGCGATCGCCTGCACATCGCCGGACGGAAGCCGCTCCAGTTCATCGGTCACCACCGTCACGGTCGGAAAATCGCACTCTTCAAGCATGACGTTGATCATCCCTTGCAAGCCGAGGCGTCGGCCGTCTTCCGGCGAGAAAATGCGGGCGATGCCATATTCGTGCAGCTCTTTGATTTCCCGCGGGATGATGACGCCGCCCCCGCCGCCGTAAATGCGGATATGGGACGCCCCCCGCTCTTGGAGCAGGTCGTACATATATTTAAAAAATTCCATATGCCCGCCTTGATACGAGGAGACGGCAATGCCTTGCACATCTTCCTGAATGGCGGCATTGACGATTTCCTCCACCGATCGGTTATGGCCTAAATGGATGACCTCGGCGCCGCTCGCCTGCAAAATGCGGCGCATAATGTTGATTGAGGCGTCATGGCCGTCAAACAAGCTCGATGCAGTCACAAAGCGGACGTGATGCTTCGGACGGTAAATGTGCGCCATCGTTTCTTCTCCCCCTTTTAGACTCGCTGTTTCTCCATAATCCCCTTTAATAAAAACTCGGTTTGCAGTTCGATATATTCATCGAGTGTATACATTTTCCGCAGCACCCAACGGCGGAACGCCCACATTTGCCCAAGAACGACGATGTTGTGGGCGAACAGGCGGATTTCGCTTTCAGAAAGCTGCAGCGCCCCGCTCTCAACGCATGCGCGCAAAATATGTTCGAAAATCGCCGCCATATCGAGTTCTTTATTCAACACATACGGCAGCGATTCTTTGCTTAGCGCTTTCACTTCTTGATACATGACGAGCACTTCATCATCGAGTTCATCAACAACGCGGAAATAGTGGGCAATGGCGCGCCTTAACCCTTCGATCGTGCCATGGTGGGCACCGAGGTCTTGTTCCGTCCGCTCCCGCACTTCGTCGTAAATGCGGTCGCACACGAGATAGAGGACGTCTTCTTTCTTGCGGATGTACTCGTACAACGTGCCGATGCTGAAGCCGGACGCTTTGGCGATCTCCCTTGTCGTCGTTTGGTGGAAACCTTTTTGTTTAAACAAGGAAATCGCGCCTTTGATCATCTCATTGCGCCGTTTTTTCACGAGCTTTTCGTCTTTGACCGATGCAATCACTTCCCGTTTTTTCATGTTCGTTGTCTCTCCCCCATTCCCATTTGACGGCGGGGCGCCGCCCCGCCCCATGCCTATCCGTGCGCCCTTCCCCAAAGCGCCAAGCCGCCGTTCAGATCCAAAACCATTGAAATGACGCACAATGTTTCAATCGCGCGCCAACACGAATGAGTGGACGCGCAGTGTTTAATTGTGTGTCAACACGAATGAGTGGACGCGCAGTGTTTAATTGTGTGTCAACACGAATGAGTGGACACGCAATGTTTAATTGCGTGTCAACATGCGCGAAATGACAAGGCGTTGGATTTCTTGCGTTCCTTCGTAAATTTGCGTAATCTTCGCGTCGCGCATAAACCGCTCGACCGGGTAGTCCTTCGTGTAGCCGTTGCCGCCGAAAATTTGCACCGCCTCGACCGTCACTTTCATCGCCGTGTCGCCGGCAAACAGTTTCGCCATGGCGGATGCTTTGCCGTACGGCAAGCCATTCGACTCCAACCATGCCGCTTGATAGGTCAAGAGCCGCGCCGCTTCAATGGCCGTCGCCATGTCAGCGAGCTTGAAAGCGACCCCTTGCTGCTCGATGATCGGTTTGCCGAACTGGACGCGCTGTTTCGCATAGTCCACCGCCGCATCCAGCGCGCCCTGGGCAATGCCGACCGCTTGGGCGGCGATGCCGTTGCGGCCGCCATCGAGCGTCATCATGGCGATTTTAAACCCTTCTCCTTCTTGACCGAGCAAGTTTTCTTTCGGAATGCGGCAGTCTTCAAAAATGAGCTCCGTCGTCGGCGACGAACGAATGCCGAGTTTCTTTTCCTTTTTGCCGAACGAAAAGCCCGGCGTTCCTTTTTCCACGATAAAGGCGCTGATCCCTTTATGCCGCTTTTCCGGATCGGTGACGGCAAATACGACGTAAATTTCCGCTTCGCCGCCGTTGGTGATCCATACTTTCGAGCCGTTTAAAATGTAGTGGTCCCCGTCTTTTACCGCACGCGTTTTCATCGAGGCGACATCCGACCCCGCCCCCGGCTCGGACAGAGCGTATGCCCCCAGTTTTTCCCCAGTCGCTAAGGCGCGCAAATACTTTTGCTTTTGTTCTTCGTTGCCGAACTTGTAAATCGGCCAGCTGGCGAGCGATATATGCGCGGAAAGCGTCACCCCGGTCGAGGCGCAGACGCGCGACAGCTCCTCAACGGCAATGACATAGGCCAAATAATCGCTGCCAATGCCGCCGTATTCTTCCGGCCACGGAATGCCTGTTAAACCGAGTTCAGCCATTTTGTTGAAAATGCCGCGGTCAAACCGCTCTTCTTCGTCGCGCTCAGCGGCAGTCGGCGCTACCTCATTTTCGGCAAATTCGCGCACCATTTTTCGCAGCATTTCATGTTCTTCGCTCAATCGAAAGTTCATCGTTTCATTCCCCCGTTTTCCTATATATCCGAAATCCTCGTCCCCCGTGCCAGCGTGATCACCGTTTTCCAAAAACAGACAACGAATCGTTGTGCCGCGACGTTGCCATCCAGTTCGCCGCCCATTCCGGGTTTTCCAAAGACAGACAACGAATCGTTGTTGGGAAAAGAGAATAGGATCGCTCCGGCTGCACAACAAAACGCAGCAAATGACAGAGCCCCGTGTTTATGCCTCCATCCCTGAAAGCGGCGTTGTTCAGCCTTCCGAAGACCCGACGGTTTGCGGCTCATTCCACCATTTCATTCGGTTGCCAATCATGAGCTGACTGAACACAAGCTTTTCTGCCTCTTCCCTCGAACAAGAACGCCGACGGGCAAATGCCATTTGCCCGCAAAACGTTCATTGTTCGAGGAGGGCATGCTGTCGCATGCCCAGTCGGCAAGCGAACGGCTTGCCGACTACGGCAGAAAAGCTAGGAACAGAGCCTTCTCATCTGGTTTGGATTGGTTCATCAACATGCCTGGTTACAAATGTTTGCTGATGACGATGCGCTGAATTTCGCTCGTTCCTTCGTAAATTTGCGTAATTTTCGCGTCACGGAACAGCCGCTCGACCGGGTAGTCTTTCGTGTAGCCGTTGCCGCCGAAAATTTGCACCGCCTCGATGGCATTGTCCATCGCTGTTTGTGAAGCGAAGAGCTTCGCCATCGACGCCTCTTTTCCGCACGGCAGCCCTTGCGCGCGCAGCCAAGCGGCGCGATAGACGAGCCATTTCGCCGCTTCCGCCGCCGTCGCCATATCGGCAAGCTTGAAAGCGACGCCTTGCTGCTCAATGATCGGTTTGCCAAACTGCACCCGCTCTTTCGCGTAGGCGACGGCATGTTCGACTGCCGCCTCCGCGATGCCGAGCGCTTGGGCGGCGATGCCGATCCGACCGACGTCAAGGTTGGCCATCGCGATTTTAAATCCTTCCCCTTCCTGACCGAGCAAGTTTTCCGCCGGCACTTCGGCGTCTTCAAACGTAATGGTCACCGTCCGCGACCCGTGCAGCCCCATCTTCTTCTCATCTTTGCCAATCGACATCCCTGGCGTCCCTTTTTCCACAATGAACGCGGAAATGCCGCGGCTTCCGGCTTCTTCCGGATTCGTGCGGGCGAAGACGATGTACGTATCTGCCTCCCCGCCGTTGGTGATGAATATTTTTGAGCCGTTTAGCACATAACGATCTCCACGGCGCACCGCTTTCGTCTTCAAGCTTTTCGCATCCGAGCCGGCGCTCGGTTCAGTAAGGCAAAACGCCCCCAAGTACTCACCTCGGGCGAGCTTTGTCACGTATTTTTGTTTCTGTTCTTCGGTGCCGAAATACAAGATCGGATTCGTGCCGACCGACGTGTGCACTGATAAGATGACACCGACGGTCGGGCTCACTTTAGAAATTTCATGAATGGCGATGATGTACGAAACAAAGTCCATACCCGCGCCGCCATATTGCTCCGGGACAGTGATGCCCATTAGGCCGAGTTCGGCCATTTTCGCTAAAATCGGGCGCGGAAACTCCCCTTGTTCCATGCGCTCGACAAATGGGGCGATCTCCGCCGCGGCGAACTCGCGCACCATTTGCCGCATCATTTCCTGCTCTTCGGTGAAGCGAAATTCCATGAAATGGCCTCCTTCCGATGTCGCTGACACAATGGTGTTTTCAGGCGCTCCTCCGCTCCATGGGGCAGCCAGCAGGCAGCTGAACGATTCTATAGATTTGCCTTATAGGCTGTAAAACAGCGTTCCCGCATGCACCTAACGTGCGGCGTTACGGTCGGCAGACAGCATAGCGGGCGCCGCCCCACGCACATTGCGGCACGCTTCGGCGTTGTCCTGGAGCGACGCCAAGCGGTTTATTCATACGTGTAAAATCCGCGGCCCGTCTTGCGGCCGAGCCAGCCGGCTTTCACATATTTGCGCAAGAGCGGGCATGGGCGGTATTTGTCATCGCCGAACCCCTCATGAAGCGTTTCCATAATGTATAAGCACGTATCGAGCCCGATAAAATCAGCGAGCGTCAGCGGACCCATCGGATGGTTCATGCCGAGCTTCATCACTTCATCGATGGCTTCTTTGGTCGCCACCCCTTCGTATAAGGCGTAAATCGCTTCGTTGATCATCGGCATGAGAACGCGGTTCGAAATAAAGCCCGGAAAGTCGTTCACTTCGACCGGCACTTTGCCGAGCTTGCGGGCAACGGCTTCGATCGTTTCATACACGTCATCAGCCGTCGCCAATCCGCGGATAATTTCGACGAGCTTCATCACCGGCACCGGGTTCATAAAGTGCATGCCGATCACTTTCTCTGGCCGTTTCGTCGCGGCGGCAATTTCCGTAATCGGCAGCGACGACGTGTTCGACGCTAAAATCGTCTCCGGGCGGGCGAGCGCATCGAGCTCGGCGAACAGCTTTGTTTTCACGTCCATGTTTTCGACGACCGCTTCAATGACAAGATCCGCTTCAGCGGCGGCATGCAAGTCGGTCGAGCGGGCAAGCCGCGCGAGCGCTGCGTCTTTGTCCACCGCTGTCATTTTCCCTTTTTCCACTTGGCGGGCGAGCCCTTTTTCGATGTTGGCGATTCCTTTGTCCAACTGCGCTTCGCTAATGTCGTACAAAAACACTTGATAGCCGGCGACGGCGCACACTTGAGCGATTCCTGACCCCATCTGTCCGGCGCCGACGACCATGATTGTTTTCACATCCATCTTCTGTTCCCCCTATCGTCCGCTTTGCGTTTCCTTCTCCGCGCCTAAACTCATATGCCTCACTGCCGCCAGCAGCCAACGGCAACCGGTCTTTGCATCGTCATCACAACAACCCCTGCTGTCAACCGTTGATACCGCGGCTGTTGCGGCAATGAGCAACGTGCCGCACGCTGCGGCAGAGACAGCGGCGGCATGCCGCACCATATGGCGCGATGCCTCATGACGCAACGCTTGGGGCAGACGGTCACACGCCGCATCCTATGCCTTGGCGCAACACTGGAAGGCGACGGCGGCATGCCGCTTGCCCGCCGCGCCCCGCTCGTTATACCTCGACCAAGATGGCGTCGCCTTGGCCGCCGCCGCTGCAGATGGCGGCGATGCCGAGGCCGCCGCCGCGGCGTTTCAGCTCATAAATGAGCGTGAGGATGATGCGTGCGCCACTCGCGCCGATCGGGTGGCCGAGGGCGACAGCGCCGCCGTTGACGTTCACTTTTTCCGGGTCAAGGCCGGCGATTTGGATCGCAGCAAGAGCAACAGCGGCAAACGCTTCGTTTATTTCGAACAAGGCAATGTCGTCGACCGTTTTTCCCGTTTTGCGGAGCAGCTCGTTGATGACAAGTCCCGGCGTTTTTGGGAAATCTTTCGCCTCAACGGCGATGGCGGTGTGGGCGACAACAGTCGCGAGCGGCTCAAGCCCCTCGCGGGCGGCGCGCTCCTCGCTCATCAAGACGAGCGCCGCGGCGCCGTCGTTGACGCCCGGGGCGTTGCCGGCAGTGATCGTTCCTTCTGGGTCAAACACCGGCGGCAGTTTCGCCAACGCTTCAAGCGACGTGTCTTTGCGCGGCGCCTCGTCGTGTTCGACGACAAGCGGCTCTCCTTTGCGCTGCGGAATCGTCACCGGAACGATCTCTTCCGCGAGCCGACCGGCTTCGATGGCGGCAATGGCTCGCATATGGCTGCGGTACGCCCACTCATCCTGCGCCTCGCGTGTAATGCCAAGTTCACGCGCTGTATTCCCGCCATAAACGCCCATATGGACGCCGGTAAAACTGCATGTCAAGCCATCATACACCATTAAATCCTTCACCGTGCTGTCGCCCATTCGCAACCCCCAGCGCGCTTTCGGCAGCACGTACGGGGCGTTGCTCATCGATTCCATCCCGCCCGCGACAACGACATCGGCGTCGCCTAAGCGGATGAGCTGATCCGCGAGCGTCACGGCGCGCATGCCCGATGCGCATACTTTATTGACCGTCTCGGTGCGAACATGCCACGGAATGCCGGCATGGCGCATCGCCTGCCGCGATGGGAGCTGTCCTTGTCCGCCTTGCAAGACGGTGCCTAAAATGACATGATCGACTTGTTCCGCGCTCACATCCGCGCGGGCAAGCGCTTCTTTCACGGCAATGCCGCCGAGTTCTGACGCTGACAGCGCTTGCAAAGAACCGCCGAGTTTTCCGAACGGGGTGCGCGCCCCGCTGACAATCACTGTTTTTCCCATATTCCTCTCCCCTTTTCATCGGATAAGAAAGCGATTACAAAACACAGACTGAACGCTCGCTCGGTCGTGGTGCGAAAGAGAAGGTGTACGATCATACACCTTCTCTTTCATTATACTTATTATTTTAAAAAATAGAAATTGTCTTCGCAACTATTTTTACGACGCCGCTTCTTCTTTTTCTTCACCAAATACTGATTTTGCCAAAATCTCGGCGACATCGTACGTAAAGACGCGGTCTTCCACTTCCTTGGCCTTCGTGCCGTCTGACAACATGGTCAGACAGTACGGACAGCCGGAGCTGATGACCGTCGGATTGACAGCGAGCGCTTGCTCGGTGCGGGCGACGTTGATCCGGTTGCCGGTCGTCTCCTCCATCCACATGAGGCCGCCGCCGGCGCCGCAACACATGGCGCGTTCGCGGTTGCGCTCCATTTCGACAAGCTCGACGCCCGGGATAGCGCGCAAAATTTTCCTTGGCGCGTCATAGACGTCATTGTAGCGCCCTAAATAGCACGAGTCATGGAACGTAATGCGTTCATTCACTGGATGTTTCGGCACGAGCCGCCCTTCTTCGATGAGCTTGGCGAGCAGCTCGGTATGATGATACACTTCGGCCTCGAACCCGAAATCCGGGTATTCATTTTTGAA
Source organism: Geobacillus sp. CCR (assembly GCF_052906625.1). Lineage (NCBI taxonomy): Bacteria > Bacillati > Bacillota > Bacilli > Caryophanales > Anoxybacillaceae > Geobacillus > Geobacillus sp. CCR. The sequence continues at coordinate 55,145 of NZ_JBREBQ010000006.1, forward strand.
CGTATTGTAAGCGTGCGGGTCGATCGTCACGATTTTCTTGACGCCCGCTTTTTCAAATTCCGCGATGTTGTTCGTCGCTAATTCTTGGAACAAAAACTCATTTCCTAACCGGCGCGGCGTATCGCCTGAGTTTTTCTCTTTGTTCCCTAAAATCGCAAACTTGACGCCCGCTTCGTTCAGCAGTTTGGCAAACGCAAGGGCGATTTTTTGGCTCCGGCTGTCATACGACCCCATCGAGCCAACCCAGAACAAGTACTCGATTTCCTCTCCCGCTTTCGCTGCCTCTTTGACGGTCGGCACATGCACATCATCGCGCAGCTCGCGCCAGTTCTCCCGCTCTTTTCGGTTCAAGCCCCACGGATTGCCTTGGCGTTCGATGTTCGTCATCGCCCGCTGCGCGTCCGGGTTCATCCGTCCTTCCGTCAGGACAAGATAGCGGCGCAAGTCGATGATTTTATCGACATGCTCATTCATGACCGGGCATTGGTCCTCACAGTTGCGGCACGTCGTACAGGCCCAAATCTCTTCTTCGGTGATGACATCGCCGATTAAGCTTGGCATTTCGATCGTCGCCGCCTGCTCCGACGCCGCGGCGAACGCGAGCTGATTGCCCCTTGTATGTTTGAAAGCGAACGCGGGCACCCACGGCGTGCGTGACGTGACGACCGCCCCTTTCTCCGTCAAATGGTCGCGCAATTTTAAAATCAAATCCATTGGCGACAACATTTTCCCCGTGCCGGTCGCCGGACACATGCTTGTGCAGCGGCCGCATTCGACACAGGCATACAAGTCGATCAATTGCTTTTGCGTGAAATCCTCAATTTTGCCGACGCCAAACGATTCTTGGCTTTCGTCTTCAAAATGGATCGGCGCAAGCTTCGGCCGCGTCAGCCGGCTGAAAAAGACGTTGATCGGCGCAGCGATCAAATGGGCGTGCTTTGATTGCGGCACGTACACGAGGAACGTGAGCAAAATCAACAGATGCACCCACCAGGCGATAAAGAAGAGCACCGCAGCCCCCGTTTCGCCGACCCAGGAAAACGCGGCAGCAATAAGCGAGGCGACCGGCTCGCTCCATGTCGCTTCTTCGCCGTGCCAAATGATGCTCATCCCGTTGCCGAACAACACCGACAGCATGAGCCCGGCGATGAAGATGAGGACAAGCCCAGCTTTCAAGTCGCGCTTTAAACGGACGAGCTTTTCAATGTAACGGCGGTAAAAGGCGGCGAGCACCGCGATCAAAATAAGCAAGGTAACGATTTCTTGGAAAAACGTAAATCCCGCATACAGCGGCCCAAGCGGCAAATGCGCCCCCGGCGCAAGCCCTTTGATGATGAAATCAATCGCGCCAAATTGGACGAGAATAAAGCCATAGAAAAAGACGACGTGGATCAGTCCGCTTTTTTTGTCCTTGAGCAGCTTTTTCTGGCCGAACACGTTGACCCAGATGTTTCGCAGCCGCTCTTTTACTTTGTGGTCAAACTCGAATTTTTTGCCGAGTTTGATGTACATCGCCCGCGTTTTTACGACATATGCAAACAAGTAAATTGCGTAAGCGGTTACAAGCAAAAACGCGAGCCAGTTCACCACCAACAAGGCATTCATCTTCTCTCCCCTTCCCCCGTTTTTCGAGCGAATGTGTTGCCATAACAAAAGAAATTTTCAGAATTCGCTTTATGTCTATTGTACAAATGAATGAGCATTCAGTCAATAGCCTTTTTTTCATCCCAGCCGCGAAAACTTTCCCTTTGCAACGGAGCGGTCGCGGGGGAATCATCGATTTGTTCAGCCCTCTATAGACTCCCATGACGAAAAAAATTCATCAATATGGAAATTTTATTCATTTGGAGTTTGGGTATGTTCACGGTAGATGCAATTTGAAACGTTTTGCGCGTTCTCGGGCACATTAATAAATACCGAATCGACATAGGAGGAGAAGATATGGTCGTCATTTCCGTCATTGCCATCGTATTGCTGCTCGTTTATCTTGATGACAAGCTTGGACAGTTCATCTTCCGCAATGGGCGCAAAAAAGTCGTCTACCCGGAGCGGAGAAGCGATATTTCCCTCTATATCAACGGCAGGCATTTATTTTCTGATTACTTCGCTGAACTAGGCCGCGCCCGCGATCATATTCACGTCTTGTTTTACATTATAAAAAATGACGAAACGAGCGCGCCATTTTTCCAGATTTTAAAGGAAAAAGCAGCTGCCGGCGTGAAAGTGCGAGTGTTGACCGATTGGATCGGCAGCTTTGGACTGCCGAAAGCGCTCATCCGTTCGCTCGAGGAAAGCGGGGTGGAGTTCGCCTATGCCCGAAAGCCGCGCTTTCCGTTTTTCATTTACCGCCTCAACCGCCGCAACCATCGGAAAATTACGGTCATCGACGGTCGGGTCGGCTACATCGGCGGCTTTAACATCGGCCGTGAATACAACGGAAAAGACGCCAACTTCGGCGAATGGCGCGATTACCACTTAAAAGTGAACGGCGAAGGGGTTCACGACTTGCAAGAACAGTTTTTGCACGACTGGGAAGAAGCAACGGGCCGGACGGTGCCTGACAAACATCGCTACTTCCCGCCGCTTTCGGCCGGCGCCATTCGCCATCAGCTCGTCGCCACCAACGGCGCTGCCCTTGAAGAACAGTTTATCGAGGTCATCCGCCAGGCGAAAAAAGAAATTATGATCGGCAGCCCATACTTCATCCCAAGCCGGCCGCTGTTTAACGAGCTCATGCAAGCGCTTCGGCGCGGGGTGCGTGTGACCGTCCTTGTGCCGCTGAAGGCGGACCATTTATTTGTCAAAGAGGCTGCCTATCCGTACTTTTATCGACTCTTGAAAGCCGGCGCGCGCATTTACCGCTTTTACCAAGGATTTTACCATGCAAAAACGCTCGTCATCGATGAGGAGTGGTGCGACGTCGGCACAGCAAATTTCGATCGGCGCAGCTTGTTTTTAAACAGCGAAATCAACTGCTATGTGTTTGACCGCGCGTTTACCCGCCTCGTCAAACGGGCGATCGAGCGCGATTTGTTGCGCGCCGAGCCGCTGACGGTCGACTTTTGGCAAAAACGTTCGCTTCTTGACCGCGGCAAACAGTCGATTTCCCAGCTCATCTCCGCCTGGCTTTGACCGGTCTGAAGTTCCATTTCCCTCCCAAGCAACAGAAGAAGCAAAAAAACCCGGCCGGCGCTTCCGGCGGCTTGATGCTGCCAAAATTGCGCCAACCGGGTTTTGTTCCCCGTTTGATCATGCAAGTGCTTACTTCCAAAACACCGTGAACCATTGAAACAACCGCATGCCGAGATACACCCCGACGATGCCGACGATGCCGGCCAACGCCGGGGGAGCGGGAATCGGCAACCGAAGCAAGGTGAACAAAAAGCCGACAACGATGCCGGTGATGAGCGATAGTACAACTTCTTTCATTTGTTGATCCTCCACCACTGTTTTTCTTTAGAATGCCCAAACAAAAGAGGGAGCAGTCGCTCCCCCTCGTTCGTTTACATTTGTTCCGGCGCTGAAACGCCAATGAGCGCTAACGCATTTTGCAGCGTAATTTGCACCGCCTTGACAAGCGCGAGGCGGGCTTTTGTTTTTTCGATGTTGTCCAGATCAAGCACTTTTTCCGCGTTATAAAAGCTATGGAGCGCGGAAGCCAAATCGAATGCATAGGCGGTGACGCGATGCGGCATCCGCTTGAGCGCCGCCTCGGCGACGACATCGGGGAAATCGCCGAGCACTTTGAGCAGCTCGATTTCCTTTTCCGTTTCCACAAGATGGTGAAGCGCTAAGTCGCCGTCATAGGAAATGTGTTGTTCCTCCGCTTGGCGAAGAATGCTCGAAACGCGGGCGTGCGCGTATTGGACGTAGTAAACCGGGTTTTCATTCGACTGCGACACGGCCAAGTCCATGTCAAAATCCAAATGCGTATCGCCCGAGCGCATCGCAAAGAAATAGCGGACGGCATCGACGCCGACTTCTTCCATGAGCTCGCGCATCGTCACCGCCTTGCCGGTGCGCTTGCTCATTTTGACGCGCTCACCGTTTTGGTATAGGTTCACCATTTGAATGATTTCCACTTCAAGCGCCTCCGGATCATAACCGAGCGCAGCGATCGCCGCCTTCATGCGCGGAATGTAGCCGTGGTGGTCCGCCCCCCAAATGTTGATGAGCTTTTTGAACCCGCGCCGCAGCTTGTCTTGATGGTAGGCGATGTCCGGAAGCAAGTACGTATATGTGCCGTCCTGCTTAATTAAGACGCGGTCTTTGTCGTCCCCAAACGCCGTCGAACGGAACCATGTCGCCCCGTCCTGCTCGTAAATATAGCCGCGCTCGCGCAAAGTGGAAAGCGCTTCGTCGATTTTTCCGCTTTCATAGAGCGATGTTTCCGAATACCAGACGTCAAACGGCACACGGAAGTCGGCCAAGTCTTTTTTGATTTTTTCAAGCTCATAGCGGAGCCCATAGTCGCGGAAAAAGGCAAGCCTTTCTTCTTCCTCCATTTCGACAAACCGGTCGCCGTACTCTTCGGCAAGCTTTTTGCCGATTTCGACGATATCGTCGCCGTAATAGCCGTCCTCCGGCAACGGCATATCGACACCGAGCGCCTGAAAATAACGGGCTTCGACCGATTTCGCTAAATTGTAAATTTGCTTGCCGGCGTCATTAATATAGTATTCACGCGTCACGTCAAACCCGGCTTTCGCCAAAATGTTGCAAAGCGAATCGCCGACCGCCGCGCCGCGGGCATGACCTAAATGCAGGTCTCCGGTTGGATTGGCCGAGACGAACTCGACTTGCACTTTTTCCCCGTTGCCGACGTTCGATTCGCCATACGCTTGTCCCGCCTGCAAAATCGCCGGCACGACCGCCGTCAAATAGCGGTTGTCCATGTAAAAGTTAATAAACCCTGGCCCGGCGATCTCGATGCGGGCGACCGACATGCGTTCGCGGTCAAGCTGCCCGACGATGGCTTCGGCGATCGCCCGCGGCGGTTTTTTCGCGATGCGGGCGAGCTGCATGGCGATGTTCGTCGAGTAGTCGCCATGCGCCTTGTCGCGCGGCACCTCAAGCAGCACATCCGGCAGCTCGTCGGCCGAAGCCAGCCCTGCTCTTACCGCCGCCTGGCGGATTTCTTCTTTCATCTTTTCCTTGATTTGTCCGACAATGTTCACCGCTTATACCCCCTTAAATGTCAACGTCAACGTATGGCGCCCGCTTCGCTCATCGCCTAGCATCAGTTCATAGGAAAGAAAAAGCCGCCCCTTTTTCCGCTGCTCATCATAGTGAAACTCCATGGAGCTCGTTTTGGCCGCCAGCGCCCATCGTCCGAACGCTGTCCCATAATGGCCCGATGTTTCTTGGCGGCGGCGGAACGTTTGCCGCATCTCGACCGCTCCGGAACGAAGGACGGTCACCTCGTCAGGCGCGATTTTCACAATGTTGTTCACCCGCCCGAGTTCGTTTTCTTCGGCAAACTGCAAATAAACGGTTTCCCCTTTTATGTAATACGTGCCATCCGCCTCAAGCACAACCGTCTCTTGGCGCGGACCGTCGCGAATGACAGCCACTTGGCGGAGGCGCGCCGGGATGCCGTTTGTTTCCTTCATATCGATGAACACACCTTTGCGAACAAACAGTCATAATTTATAGTATAATGAACTGTTTCGCTCCATTCAAGAGGGGACAAACCCGATGGCAGATTTCCGCTCCAGTGGGCAAAAAAAGGGGCTGACCCAAAAGGTTGTTTTTCCTTAAACAAAACACAACATATCGTTTCTTAATGATTGTTTTATACCTACATACGGTAATAAGAAAAGGTGTCCCGATCCTTTTGGGACACCCTCTTTGTTCCATCGGTATTTTATGATGACGCCCGAACATTTTTTAACACGTTAATAGCAAAAAGAATGACACCTATCACGACGAGCACCCCGCCAATCGCTGTCACCGGCACGAACGCTTCGTTGCCGTAAACGACGAAAATGAGACCGATCATCATGACCGGCAGGCCGATATTGTGCAGCCAGAAATGCACTTTCGCCCATTTCGTCGCCGCCGCTTGTGGAAATAAATGATAGATGATGCCAGCAAGCGTCAAGGCCGTCCAGCCAAGCAAGTTGATATGGACATGGACCGGGGTCAGCGCAAACGAATGGGTCATCGACATGCCAAGCCCAATACAGACGCCAATGACAAAGTACACAACGGAAATTTTGATCAGCTTCACGCCCATCTTCATTCCCCCTCTCCTTTTTCTGTAAATATATTACACATTATTACGCTCCGTACGCTCATATTCCTGCATCTTTTGTCCCACCAAAGAAAAAAGCGCCCCCGCACATTGGCGATTTAGGCGCTTTTTCTCATTTTTCACTTCGCCACCCAGCCAAGCAGCATTTCTCTCACAAGCTTGCTCGCCGTATTGGCCGTTTGTTCGGAATGGTCGTAAATCGGTGCGACTTCCACCAAATCGGCGCCAACGACTCGCACGTCGGAGCGGGCGATCTCGTGAATGGCCGAAAGCAGCTCTTTTGACGTAATGCCGCCGGCATCGACCGTCCCAGTGCCTGGGGCATGAGCGGGATCAAGCACATCGATGTCAATCGTCACATACACCGGACGGCCAGCGAGCTTCGGCAACACGGAGCGGAGCGGTTCAAGCACCTCAAACTTGGCGATGTACATGCCGTTTTCTTTCGCCCATTCGAACTCTTCCTTCATGCCGGAGCGGATGCCGAACGAAAAGACATTCGTCGGGCCGATCAGGTCAGCGACCTTGCGGATTGGCGTCGCATGCGACAGCGGCTCGCCTTCGTAATGTTCGCGCAAGTCCGTGTGCGCATCCATATGAATGACGGCCAAATCCGGGTAGTATTCATACACCGCTTTCATGACCGGCCAGGAGACAAGATGCTCGCCGCCAAGGCCGAGCGGAAATTTGCCGGCGTCAAGCACCTTTTTCACGAACTGTTCAATCAGCTCCAAACTGCGGGCCGCATTGCCAAATGGCAGCGGAATGTCCCCAGCGTCAAAGTAGCGGATGTCTTTGAGTTCGCGGTCCAAATATGGGCTGTACTCCTCAAGCCCGATCGACACTTCGCGGATGCGGGCCGGGCCAAACCGCGAGCCAGGCCGGTAGCTGACCGTCCAGTCCATCGGCATCCCGTAAATGACCGCTTCGCTTTCTTCAAAATTCGGATGGCTGCCGATAAACACGTTGCCCGAATAGGCTTCATCAAATCGCATCGCTTGCGCCCCCTTACTTCGTTAAATCCGCGACAAATTTCGGCAAGACAAAACACGCTTTATGCAGCTCTTTCGTGTAATATTTCGTCTCAATGTCATGGAATCGGTCGTCGCTCACGGCGAGTGGATCGTATTTTTTCGAGCCGAGCGTAAACGTCCAGAGCCCGCTCGGATACGTCGGAATGTTCGCCGTATACAAACGGGTGATCGGGAAAATTTCTTTCACATCGCGGTATACGTTGCGAATCAAATCGGCCTTAAACCACGGATTGTCCGTTTGGGCGACGAAAATGCCGTCTTCCTTCAACGCGTTGGCGATGCCGGCGTAAAACCCTTTTGTGAACAAGTTGACCGCTGGGCCGACCGGTTCGGTTGAGTCAACCATAATGACGTCATACTCGTTTTCGCTTTTGGCGATATGCATAAACCCGTCATCGACTTTCACTTCGACGCGCGGATCATCGAGTTTGCCGGCAATCTCCGGCAAGTAGGTTTTCGAGCACTCGATCACTTTGCCGTCAATTTCGACAAGCGTCGCTTTTTTGACGCTTGGGTGCTTCAGCACTTCACGAATGACGCCGCCGTCGCCGCCGCCGACGACAAGCACGTTTTCCGGATTGGGGTGGGTGAACAGCGGCACATGGGCGACCATTTCATGATAGACGAACTCGTCTTTTTGTGTTGTCATGACCATGCCGTCTAGAATGAGCATGTTGCCAAACTCCGCCGTTTCGACCATATCGAGCTTTTGGAACGGCGTCTGTTCTGTATGTAAAGTGCGGATGATGCGTGCGGTGATGCCAAAATGCTCCGTTTGCTTTTCGGTAAACCAAAGTTCCATCGGTAACATCCTTTCTCCGAGCGTTGCTTACTATACAAGTTTTCCTTAGCCAACGAAAAACTAAACATGAAAAAGTATAGAGCAATCTAGCAAAAATGCAAGAGGAACAAGTTTAAAATAAAAAATTTTTTTTCATACTGGTAAGAAAAAGCGGAAAACCTCGCTGGCGAAGCCTTGACAAAAGCAAGGCGGCGCATTCAGCCGGGCGTCCGCCCGCATGTCTAAAACAACGCCAAAACCGTTGAGGTGATGCGCAATGGAACCGATCCCGGGCAGCCGTTTTCGCGGCACGTGGAAATATGTGCGCGCCGCCGTCTTTATCGGCTTTTTTCTCGTCATCTTTGCCTTCGCCGCTCTCGGGAGCTTTGTGTTGTTCGCGAAAATCGAAGGCGCCCCGCCGGTCGCCGTGCCGCAGACGACGATTTTTTATGCCGCTGACGGCAGCAAAATCGGGGAAAGCGACCATGGTCAAAAACGCTATTGGGTTCGGCTCAAAGACATGTCCCCGCACATCATCGAAGCGACGATCGCCGTTGAAGACCGGAAGTTTTACGAACATCACGGGTTTGATTTGAAGCGAATCGCCGCCGCCATCATTGCGAATGTCGAGGCGATGGCAAAAGTCGAAGGGGCGAGCACGATCACCCAGCAGTATGCGCGCAACTTGTTTTTGACGCATGAAAAAACGTGGTCGCGAAAAATCCAGGAAGCGTTGTACACCATCCGGCTTGAAGCCAACTACAGCAAAGATCAAATTTTGGAAGGCTATTTGAATACGATTTACTACGGCCATGGCGCCTACGGGATTGAGGCGGCAGCCCGCTACTATTTCGGCAAGCACGCGAGCGAGCTGACGCTCAGCGAGGCAGCCATGCTCGCCGGCATTCCGAAAGGGCCGTATTACTACTCGCCGTTTGTCAATGAACAGCGTGCGAAAGCGCGGCAAAAAATCGTGCTCACCTCCATGGTGGAAGCCGGCTACATCAGCCGCCAAGAAGCGGAGCAGGCGTACCGCGACAAACTCGTCTACGCCCGGCACCACAAACAAGAGCAGCCGATCGCTCCGTATTTTCAAGATGTCGTCAAACAGCAGTTGCGCACGAAACTCGGCCTGGATGAGCGGACGATCGAGCTTGGGGGGCTGCGCGTCTATACGACGCTGGATCCGCGTCTGCAACGGATTGCCGAAGAGCAAATCCGTCGCATCATCGACCCGCACTCCGCCATTCAAGCGGCGCTTGTGTCGATGGATCCACGCACCGGGGAAGTAAAGGCGCTCGTCGGCGGACGCAACTACGAAGAGAGCCCATTCAACCGGGCCGTGCAGGCGGAACGCCAGCCAGGGTCGACATTTAAGCCGTTTTTGTATTACGCGGCGATCGAGCAAGGATTCACCCCATCGACCCAACTGCGCAGCGAGCTGACGACATTTACGTTTAACGGCGGCCGATCGTCGTACACCCCCCATAATTACAATGACTACTATGCCAACGGCCCGATCACGCTCGCCGAGGCGCTCGCCGTATCCGACAACGTCTTTGCGGTGAAAACGCTCCAGTTCATCGGCGCCGACAAACTCGTCGACACAGCGAAAGCGCTCGGCATCACAAGCAGATTGAAAGCAGTGCCGTCGTTGGCGCTCGGCACCTCGCCCGTGAAAGTGATCGACATGGTGGCCGCGTACAGCACGCTGGCCAACTACGGCAAACAAACCGAACCGGTGTTTATTCAAAAAGTCGTGGATGCAAACGGAAACGTGCTATATGAACATAAGCCGGAGAGCCGGCAAGTGCTCGACCGCGACGCGGCGTTTGTGACGACCCATTTAATGACCGGGATGTTCGACCCGAAGTTAAACGGCTATACAACCGTCACCGGGCAGTCAATCATCGATGACATCACGCGTCCGTACGCCGGCAAGTCGGGAACGACGAAAACGGACAGTTGGATGATCGGGTTCGCCCCGCAACTAGTCGCCGGCGTCTGGACCGGCTACGATCGCGGAGAAACGATGGATCGTCCTGCGGAAAGGCAATATGCCAAACAAATATGGGTTCACTTTATGGAACAAAGCCTCGCTGGCGAACCGAAAAAATCGTTCAAACCGACCAAAGGCGTCATCGGCGTCTACATCGACCCGCAAAACGGCAAGCTGGCCACCGACTCCTGTCCGGTGAAACGAAAAACGTACTATCTCATCGGTACAGAACCGACCGACTATTGCACCGACCATTTGGAAAAGAAAAAGAAGAAAAAAGAAGACAATCAAAGCTGGTTCGAGAAATGGTTCCCATGGTTTTAAACAAGAAAATCCCCTGCGTATGCACGCAGGGGATTTTCTTGTCCTAGTTTTCCTGTGTTATACATGTAGATTTAGTTTATCCTTTTTTTCACACAAGAACAAGCCCTTGCCCATATCTTTTCACAAAACCGTCACATTTCCACTTCCAAATCTTGTTTCAGCTTGTCGCTCGAACGGTTCCACATCCCAATGTCGTGCCCTTTCAAAAAGTCGGCGAGCACCCGTTTTGATTTCGCGTCCATATGATCGACAATAATGTGCCGCTTTAGCGATTTATCAAGCCGATTCACATGTTCCGGCAATAACTTATAGCCGCGGCGCGCCTCACGGTCGATCGTCATTTCGCACGCCGTCACCCCGGCGTAATACGGGCCGTCCTCGCGTCGTTCAATCGTCACCCAGACGATCCAATACGGCTTGCCGTTTGGCACGGCGGAACGGTCGGGCAAAAACTTGATGCCGCGCTCGACGGCGCTGCGCGCATGCATCGCCCCCATATCGACGAACGCTTCGCCCGCTTCGACGTCAATGATGACCGGCGAAACGTTTTCTAAGCTCAACGCCCCGGCGCCAAAGCCGCGGTGCCCGTCGGTCGGATCGTCTTTGATGATATTAAAGCCGATGTTTTTTTTCTTTTTTTGCTCCATTCCGCTTGTTCCTCCTTCCTTACATAAACAAATTGGCGACCAACGACTGCAAGTTTTCCAATACAAACGGCAGCGCCACTTGAAACACCGGCTCAATCGTATAGCGGTCAAGCGGCGTGAGCACAAGGATGAGAAAAATGAGCGCCCCGTAGCTTTCCCATTGCGTCATTTTCGCCCGCAGCCCATCCGGGGCCAAGTCTTCAATAATACGATACCCATCAAGCGGCGGAAACGGCAATAAATTAAACAAAAACAAGACAGCGTTCAAGCTGATAAAAATTTGGAAAAACAGATCAAACCCGGCCGCAAACCAATCTGGCAGCGCCCGCATGAGGCCGAAATCGATCATCGCGTACCAAATGACAAATCCAAGCGCGGCAAGCACGAGGTTGCTCAGCGGTCCGGCAACCGACACGAGAATGCCGGCAAGGCGCGGATTTTTGAAATAAAAGCGATTGACTGGCACCGGGCGCGCCCAGCCAAACCCTGCGAGAAAGATAAGCAGGGTGCCAAGCAAATCCAAATGGGCAAACGGTGATAACGTCAGCCGCCCTTGATTTTTCGCCGTCGGATCGCCGAACTTGTAAGCAACGTAGGCATGGGCGAACTCATGCACGGAAAATGCTAACGCCAGCGTCAAGAGCACGTACGGAATTTCACTTAACGAATACGGCAAAATTCGATCCACTTCATAAACTCCTTTTCCCTATATTCACTATCTTTAGTATACATGATTAGCAGAAAAAAGTGGACTGAACTTCCTCATCCCGTGGTATAATAAGCGCGACAGCACTCGACAATGAAATGGGGGGACAACCGTGCCGTACGTAACGATCAAAATGCTCGCCGGCCGCACGGATGAACAGAAGAAAGCGCTTGTTGAAAAAGTGACGGACGCCGTCGTCGAGACGACAGGGGCGAAACGGGAGAGCGTTGTCGTATTCATTGAAGAAATGACGAAAGACCATTATGCGATCGCCGGAAAACGGCTGAGCGACACAGAGTGACACAAGAGCGGGGGCGCATGAAGTGCTCCCGTTGCATTTTTAGGGAAAAACGAATATTATTTATAATGGTTTCTGACATTGTTCGTTTTTTAGGAGGTGGCCCATGATTCGTTTCGCAGAGAAACAGACTGACCGCAAAACGGAATTTCTCGCTGGCCTGACGACTTTTTTCACCATGGTGTACATCATCGTCGTCAATCCGGTCATCTTATCAGATGCCGGCGTCCCGTTTGAACAGGCGTTCACCGCCACCGTCATCGCGACCGTCGTCGGCACGCTATGGATGGCCATCTTTGCCAACTATCCGATCGCCATCGCGCCCGGCATGGGGCTGAACGCCTATTTCGCCTATTCCGTCGTCGGCTCGCACGGCGGCATTTCGTACGAAACCGCGTTTTCCGCCGTGTTTGTGGCAGGAATGTTGTTTTTGCTGCTGTCGCTCACCCCGCTCCGCAGCAAGCTGATCGAAGTGATCCCCGACAGCTTAAAACACGGCATCACCGCTGGCATCGGGCTGTTTATCGCCTTTATCGGCCTGCGGCTGACCGGAATCATCCAAGCCCATCCGCAAAATTTGGTCGCGCTTGGCGACTTGCATGCCCCGTCGGCCGTGTTGACGCTCATCGGCCTGGCGGTGACGCTCATTCTGATGATGCGCGGCGTCAACGGCGCCCTGTTTTACGGCATGGTCGTCACCGGCATCATCGCCTATGCGACCGGGCAACTTCACTTTGACAAAGGCATCGTCTCGCTGCCGTCGCTGCCAGAAGGGCTGATCATTACCAATCCATTCGCGGCCATCGGGGACGTCATCGGCCATAGTTTGTACGCGGTCGTCTTCTCCTTTTTGCTCGTCACACTCTTTGATACGACCGGCACAATGATCGGCGTCGCCCAGCAAGCCGGACTGATGAAAGGGAACACGCTGCCGCGCGCCCGCGAGGCGCTGTTGGCAGACTCGGTCGCGACGACCATCGGCGCCATGTTTGGCACAAGCCCGACATCAGCGTACATCGAGTCATCAACCGGCGTCGCCGCTGGCGGACGCACCGGCTGGACGGCGCTCGCCGTCGCTGTCCTGTTTGTCATCGCGGCCTTTTTCAGCCCGCTGGTCGGCGCGGTCGCCGGGTTATCGGCCATCACCGCCCCGGCGCTCATCATCGTCGGGAGCTTGATGATCAGCAATATCGCCCATATTTCGTGGCATCAGCTCGACGAGGCGTTCCCGGCCTTTCTCATCATCTTAAGCATGCCGCTCACCTCCAGCATCGCGACCGGCATCGCGCTCGGCTTCATCTCGTACCCGCTCTTAAAAATCGCCCGCGGCCGCTGGCGCGATGTGCCGTTGCTGCTGTACGTGCTGGCGGTGCTGTTCTTTTTGCAGCTGGCGTTTTTGCCGCATTAACCAAAAAGAAGAAGGAGGTGTCCCAAAAGGATCGGGACACCCTCTTTCGTCTCTATATATACGCACTAACCGCTTCTTTCGCACTATATTTTGTGTCTATCCTGAAGACAGACGGCTTTTTGGGTCAGCCCCTTTTCGTCTATGGCCAACTGATGATACGTTGAAGCAGCTTTTTCCGCCCGCCTACACGCGAGTTTTGTTGTGGCATCGGCTGCGCAGCGCCTCAATGTACGCGTACGCCTCCTCGATTTCTTCTTCCGTATAGCGCTGCTTGCTTTTTAACACCGCAATTTTCTCTTTCACTTCGTCTTTCGGCAAATGTTCAAAATAAAGTACGGTGGACACAAGTTCCAAAAAACGGGCATTTTGTTCGTTCATCGCTTGCATGCATTCGGCAAGACCCGGCATGTCCCAGTCATAATGGCGCAAAAACTGTTCGCCCGCTTCGGTCAATGTATAGCGATATTGCATATAACCGCTCTTTTTCTCTTTCACTTCATGCAAAAAGCCGAGCGCGCACAGCTCTTCGATGCGGCATGTCAGCTCTTCCGAATACGGGCCGTAAAAGTGGAAATCGAATTTCTCGTAAAACGGAAAGTCGAGCTTTTTCGCGATGTAGATCATTTTTTGCAGCTTTTTGCGGCCGGCAATTTCCCCGGCGGCCGCCAACGCCTTCATTACTTTCGCATGCTCTGTGAGCACTCTCCGTCATCTCCTAACCCTTTAAAATTTCCATAATCTTTTTCTTCACTGTCCGCTTCGTCGACAAGTCTTCCAGGAAATCAGCTGGGAAATACAGCTTATGGTCGGTGCGCCGTTTCCCGGAAATGGCGTCAACGAGCACCGATTCGCGCGACAGCTCGCGAAGCTCCCCGTTTGGCATCAACAAATAAATCGGCAGGCGCTCTCCTTCCTCGCCCGGCCGGTAAAAGTCATACGGCAAATCGGACGACGAATCGACGACCAAGTAGTAGTCCGGGTCAATCCCTGCTTTTTGAAACAAACCGGTCAGCTCAATGAGCTTCGCCATTTGCTCGTTCGTCGGATGGAACTCCGTATATTTGAACAGGCGGCGGCGGACAAACCGCTGGCACAGATCGCTTAAAATCGGATCCCGTTCGTATTGCCATTGCTGGAAGTAAAACAAGATGACTGCCTCATCCAGCGCCAAGTAATCGCCAAGCGGCGCGTTTCCCGCAAAAAACGACAAAAAGTGAACCGGCTTCGTCTGAAAACGATACCCCTCTTCATACAGCTTTTTCGCCCGATGCAAAATTTTCGTCAAAATGACTTCCGCACTGCGCGTCACGGGATGAAAGTACACTTGCCAATACATTTGGTAGCGGCTCATGATGTAATCCTCGACCGCATGCATGCCGCTTCGTTTGATGACGACTTGGTCTTCGCGCGGGCGCATGACGCGCAAAATGCGCTCCATGTCAAAATAGCCGTAGCTGACGCCGGTGTAGTAGGCATCGCGCAACAAATAATCCATCCGGTCGGCGTCAATTTGGCTCGAAATGAGGCTCACAACAAGCTTGTTCGGGTACGTTTTGGCGATCACTTCAGCGACCCTTCGCGGAAAATCGTCATCCACTTGGCGAAGTGCGGCGTTCACTTCTGTATCGCCTAAAATGATGGCCTGTGTAAAATCTTCGTGGTCAAGGCGAAACACTTTTTCAAATGAATGGGAAAACGGGCCGTGCCCTAAATCGTGCAAGAGCGCCGCGCATAGGCAAAGAAGGCGCTCGCTATGATCCCAATGATCGCGGCCGACAAACACGTCGTCAATGATGCGGCGGATGATTTCGTAAACGCCGAGCGAATGGTTAAACCGGCTGTGCTCGGCGCCGTGAAACGTCAAATATGTCGTGCCGAGCTGCTTGATGCGGCGCAGGCGCTGAAATTCTTTTGTGCCGATCAAATCCCAAATCACTTTGTCGCGAACATGTATGTATCGGTGCACCGGATCTTTAAACACTTTTTCTTCGTCAAGCTGCCCGCCGGAATACATCGCATCCTCCTCTTCCGTCTCCAACATACATCTATTATACGCCGTTTCTTTTGGCAAAGAAATAGTTGACTTTTTTCTCCGTCTTTCTCCATTATTGACGGAAAAAACAAAAAATCACCTTCTTTCGGCAAAGAAGGTGATCGGTTATCGCTTTTTCAACCTTTCAGCAATTTTATCAATCAGTTCGTCTTCCGTCAGCGCCGCCACCGGACGGTTGTTGACGAAAGCAAACGTCTTTTTCCGCCCTGGGCCGCAATACGACTGGCAGCCGATTTTGATGACCGCATCCGGATCAAGCTTTTTGAGGCGCGGAATCAATGTTTTTAAATTCGGCGCCTTGCAGTCGTCGCAAACGCGAAACTCATTCGCCATCACTCGTCATCCCTTTCCGCAGCGTTTGCTTTGTGTATTCTACCGCTTTCGTGAGAAAATTGCAAGTTGGCATGCTTTCACCCTTGTAATTTGCCAATCCCATAAACTTGCAACGTATAATTTTTTTCCTTTTGGTCCACCCTTTTACTAGCATGGGAAAAAGGAGTGGAGAACAATGAAACAACGGCAAGACGCTTGGACGGAAGAAGACGATTTATTGTTGGCAGAGACCGTATTGCGCCATGTGCGTGAAGGGAGCACCCAGCTGAACGCGTTTGAAGAAGTCGGCGACAAGCTAAATCGGACATCGGCCGCCTGTGGCTTTCGCTGGAATGCCGTCGTCCGCCATCAGTACGAAGAAGCGCTGCAGCTGGCGAAAAAGCAGCGAAAAGAGCGGCTGCGGCTGCTGGCCAAACAAGGCGGCGCGAAAAAGCGGCGCCTGTATGAACCACCGATGCCGTCATTGGAGGAGTTGGGCGATGTGATGCAGCTGCCAGCTGTCGTCCCATCCTCTCCGCCGCAACAAGTGACGCTTGATCAAGTGATCGCTTTTTTAAAAACGTTCCAATCCCATGAGCGGAAACGGGAGGCGCTGATCAAAGAAAACGAGCGGCTGCGCCGCGAAATTGACGAACTAAAGCAAAAAAATAAAGAACTTGAAGAAAAGGTTGCTAAATTAGAAGAAAATTCGTCGACCGTCCAAGAAGATTTTGAGACGCTCGTGAAAATCATCAACCGAGCGCGCAAAATGGTGTTAAAAGAGGAAGAAGAGCGGGGGCTGACCTTCCGTATGGACCCGAACGGAAACTTAGAGAAAATCGCCGAGTAACGAAAAAGGATGCCGGGTGAAAAGCCGGGCTGATCCCAAAACGCACTCGCGTTTTGGGATCAGCCCCTTTTTTGTTGGCGAACGTCCATCATTCGCGCCAAGGTTGGGCAGGGCATGGGTCGCGGTCAGCAGCGACGAAGCGCCTTATCGAAGCGAAAAGGGCTTTACGGCTCGACTTCTCTCATCGGCTCTCCTGAAGATACGTTGGCATTTCGTTCGACGATGCGCGCCCAATACTGCTCATACCAATTCCATTCGCCGTTCTCGAGGGCAGACGAATATAGCTCGCCGCCAAACGACTGCAGCGTGCGCCAAAGGGCGACAAGCAGCTCATCGATCGACAACTCGCAGCCGAGAAGCTCAGACAGCGACGCCATGACAGCTGGGACAACATCGGGGTAGGCGAATTTCGTTTTCTCTCCTTGGCGGCCGAGCTCATAAAAGCGGCGAATCAGCTCAGCCCGCGCGGCTCCGCTCCCGTTGACGCAAAGGTAGATTTGCACGGCAACGCCGCCGCGCACCCGACGTTGCGAAATGCCGGCAAATTTTTTGCCGCCAATGCTCAAGTCATAGCTCCCCGGGCAATACGAACCGACGATTTCCCCCGCCTCAACGCGGGCGCCGTATGAGGCAAGCATGGCGGCCATGAGCGCGTACATCGCCTCATACCCTTGCTCGATGGCAATCGTGTTTTTCGTTTCCGGAAAAATGAGCGAAATATTCAACACCCCGCTGTCAAGGACAACGGCCAACCCGCCGGAATTGCGGACGACGACGCGATACCCTTCCTGGCGCAAAAACGAAATGGCCTCATCGATGTACGGAAGCTTCGTATCAGCGGCGCCTAAGACGACGGTATTCTCATGCATCCACGTGCGGACGACCGCATCCGACTGTCCCGCACCAACCGCGGTGCATAATGCATCATCGATGGCAAACGATTGTTTCGCATCAAACAGCGGACCGAAATGCGACTGGTCGATGACCCGCCATTTCGGCTGCCGCAGCAATTCATGGCCCATCGCGAGCAACCCCTTGCATAGATCATTCCAACTCTATTCATTATAACATAATCGCCATTAGCAAATGGCGCAAAAAGGACAAGGGGCGCATGCCTCCCTCGTTTTTATCGAGCGGCAGCCCCGTCACTCCCCAAGCGACTGGGCAGCGGTGATGAGCGCGAGCTTGTAGGCGTCTTCGGCGCTGCAGCCGCGCGATAGGTCGTTCACCGGTTTGTTCAGCCCTTGCAAAATCGGGCCGACCGCTTCAAAACCGCCGAGGCGCTGGGCGATTTTGTAGCCGATGTTGCCTGCCTCAAGGCTCGGGAAAATAAAGACATTTGCGTCCCCTTGAATGACCGAGTCCGGCGCTTTCTTTTTCGCCACCTCTGGCACAAACGCGGCGTCAAATTGAAACTCACCGTCTAGGATCAGATCCGGCGCCATTTCCTTCGCCAACCGCACCGCCTCAACGACTTTTTCCGTCTCCGGCGACGAGGCCGACCCTTTCGTGGAAAAGCTTAACAGCGCCACGCGCGGCTTAAGGCCGAACATTTTCGCCGTCTGCGCGCTCTCGACCGCAATTTCAGCCAAATCTTGGCTGTTAGGAGCAATGTTGATGGCGCAATCGGCAAACACATATTTTTCGTCGCCGCGCACCATGATGAACACGCCGGACGTTTTGCGAACGCCTGGCTTCGTTTTAATGATTTGCAAGGCTGGTCGGACCGTATCCGCCGTCGAATGTGCCGCCCCGCTGACGAGGCCGTCGGCCGCTCCCGTATAAACGAGCATCGTACCGAAATAGTTTTCATCGAAAAGCAACTCGCGCGCCGTTTCTTCTGTCACTTTCCCTTTGCGCCGCTCCACAAACGCCGAAACCAGCTCATCAAACCCGCCATAGCGGCGCGGGGTGACAATCTCCACCCCTTCAAGCGGCAAGCCAAGCGCCGCGGCTTTCACCCGCACAGCTTGCTCATCGCCAAGGACGATCGGCTGCAGCACTTGCTCCGTCGCCAAACGGCTCGCCGCCGTTAAGATGCGGTCATCGGTTCCCTCGGGAAACACGATTTTTCGACCCGTACCGGTTACTTTCGCTTTTAATGCCGTAAATAAATCGGTTGTCACGATCCAATCCTCCTTATGCTAGGCCAGCCTGCCCCGGTTAAAGCGCACCCGGCTCATTTCGGCATCCACAAGCCATTTCCACTATTAAGCATACCGCTTCTCGCCAGAAACGCAACGCAGGTAAGCCTTTACAACAAATAATTCACCTTTTGCCACAATTCAGTCTACTTCCACTTTGATACGCTGATAGCCGCTTTTTTGGGCAAACTGTGATATAGTGATACTGTACAATTTGTTGATAAGGAGTGACGATGATGAGCGAAGCGGCCCAAACGTTGGACGGTTGGTATTGTTTGCACGATTTCCGCACGATCGACTGGAGCGCGTGGAAAACACTGCCGAACGAAGAGCGCGAGGCAGCGATCAGTGAGTTTTTAGCGCTTGTCGACCAATGGGAGACGACTGAAAGCGAGAAGCAAGGAAGCCATGCCGTCTACACGATCGTCGGGCAAAAAGCCGATATTTTGTTCATGATTTTGCGGCCGACGCTGGATGAGCTGCATGAAATCGAAACAGCGCTTAACAAAACGAAACTCGCCGACTATTTATTACCTGCGTATTCGTACGTTTCGGTCGTGGAGTTGAGCAACTACTTGGCGTCCGGCAGCGAAGATCCGTACCAAATTCCAGAGGTGCGCCGCCGTTTGTATCCGATTTTGCCGAAAACGAACTACATTTGCTTCTACCCGATGGACAAGCGGCGCCAAGGCAACGACAACTGGTACATGTTATCGATGGAACAGCGACGCGAACTCATGCGCGCCCACGGCATGACCGGCCGAAAGTACGCCGGCAAAGTGACGCAAATCATCACCGGCTCCGTCGGCTTGGATGATTTTGAATGGGGCGTCACCTTGTTTTCGGATGATGCACTCCAGTTCAAAAAGCTCGTATATGAAATGCGCTTTGACGAAGTGAGCGCCCGCTTTGGCGAATTTGGCTCATTTTTCGTCGGCACCCGGCTGCCGGTGGAAAAGGTGCCTTCTTTCCTCCATGTATGAAGCAAAGCCCCGAACGATACGGGGCTTTGCTTCGTTTTCGCTGCTTTTTGGACAATCATCCCGCTTTTCTGTCATATGCGGCCTGACCGCTCCATACACATAAAAACAGAAAATCTCTTCAGAAACATTCTATTCGTGTGTCACCATTTTCTTGTTCCACCAATAGCCTATTACTGTCGAAATTCACAACGACTGAGGTGACGATATGGGTCAGATCGCTCCCTCCATTGTAGCCCACACAGAAGAGGAAGTAAAGTTGTTGGCTCGGCTCATGCGAGCTGAAGCGGAAGGAGACGGGCGGCTTGGGATGCTCATGGTCGGCAACGTCGGCGTCAACCGCGTCATCGCCGACTGCCTTGACTTCCGCGGCATCCGCTCTATCCGGCAAATGGTGTTTCAAAGCCCGGGCGGTTTTGAGGCGGTGCAAAAAGGGTACTTTTACCAACGGGCGCGCGAAGTGGACATCGGCCTAGCCCGCCAAGTGCTCCGCGGTTGGCGCTACCACCCAGCGACAAACGCCCTTTGGTTTTTTAAACCACCTGAAGGCCAACCGTGCCCACCGCAATGGTTTGGCCAGTGGAACGTCGGCCGCTACAAATCGCATTGCTTTTTTGCACCGACTCCATCCGACTGCCCACGCGTCTATTCTTAATATTGAGGAGGGTTCTTTATGCCGAACAATCCAGAAAATCAATTTTATCCACCTGATGAGGAGCAACAATCATTTTATTATTCGCCGTTCGGTCAAGAACGGCAACAACCGTATGCATCCTATCCATACGGCTATCCGTATCCGCAGCCGTACTATCCGGCGGCGTACCCGTATTATTACTATCCGCAAGCGGCTGCCGCTCCAACCGTGACGCCGGCGACAGCCGCCGCTCCGACGTTCGGTTTGCAGGCGCCGACGTTCACGGCCCCGACACCGACGCCGACCACCGCCGCTGCGCCTGCGGCGGCAGGAGCGGCGATCCCGGGGATGCTGCCGCTCGAAGAGTCGTACATTGAAAACATTTTGCGGTTAAACAAAGGGAAAGTTGCTACCATCTATGCGACGTTTGAAAACAACCGTGAGTGGAATGCCAAGGTGTTTCGCGGCGTCATTGAAGCGGCTGGACGTGACCATGTCATTTTAAGCGACCCACAAACAGGCACACGCTATTTGATCCCGATGATTTACCTCGATTATGTCACGTTTGAAGGAGAAATCGCCTACGAATATCCGTTTGCCGGCGCTACAGCCGCAACACCGCTTGCTACGTATTCTCCACGCTAAACGGAAAAACTGTCTTTTGACAAGAAGGTTGCCGATGGCAACCTTCTTTTTTTGGTTGACGTGATGGCCATCACAAGCTGCTACTACACGGCCTTATATAATGGTGGTAAATGACACAAAAGAGGTGTCTACTGATGGTTTGGACGTCGCGTGATTTCCTGCTGGGGGTACATCTTATCGCGGCGATCATGTGGGTGGGGGGCGTGGCATTCATCGGCTGGGCAGTGTATCCAGCCTCCCAATTCATGCCGCCTCTTGAGCGCCGGCAATTTTTCCGCTCGCTCATGCAGTGGTCGCATCGGCCGCTCGCCGCGGCAAGTGCCGTCGTCATCGCCACTGGCATATGGCTTGGCACAGCCGCCGGACCGATCAACCGTTGGGCAGATGTATGGCAGACCGCCTATGGCCGTGTATGGCTGACCGCCCTTCTCACAGGCATCGCAACGCTCGCTTGGGGGATGTTCGTCGGCTACCGCAAGGCGATGACGGTGTTTTCCAATGAAGACCTTTGGCGCCAAGCCAATGGCGGTGACGATGCGCCGTTAAAAAAAGCGATGACCTCGATCATTGCCGTTCAGTCGGTCGAAGCGGCCGGATTTGTCGTGCTCATCGTATGCATGCTTTTACTCTCCTAACGGAAACGAGGGGTTCGCATTGCGATATGAACATCGTGAAGAAGATCGGCATTGGGTTTACCGTTTTTCATGGCTTCACTTAATGCGCCCGCCGACATGGAGCGGAACGATCAGCCCTGTGCTGGCCGCCACCGCGCTGGCGGCGAAAAAGGGCGCCGTTCGGATCGAGGTGCTGCTGGCGATGTTAGCCGCCTCTGTGCTGATTCAGTCAGCCGTCAACATGCTGAATGACTATTTTGATCGGTTGCGCGGCCAAGACGATGACAAATGGACGAACGGGCATGGCCATGGACCTGCCCATCGCTCGATCCCTGCCGTTGCTGGCGCCATGCTGGCCGTCGCGGTTGCGTTAGGCGCGTACTTGGCGTGGCAAAGCGATCCAGCCATCGCGTGGATCGGCGCCGCAGCGATCATCTGCGGGATCGCCTACTCAGCCGGGCCGCGTCCGCTCGCCTCGCTCGGTTTAGGTGAGTTGACCGCCGCCGTTTGCATGGGGCCGGTCGTGACCGCACTCGCTTATGCCGTACAAGGGCATGTTCCAGACACCGCTCTGTTTGCCTTGTCCATCCCGTTCGCCTTGCTGATCGCCTCGATGATTTTGACAAACAACATCCGCGACATCGAAAAAGACCGGCCGTTTCGCCGCACATTAGCCATCCGGCTCGGACGGAACAACGCCGTGCGCCTTCTCGGGCTTCTTCTCGTCTCCGCCTACTTGTCCATTGCTGCTTTGATCGTTTGGCATATCGTTCCTTTGCTTGCCGCGGTCACAGGGCTCGCGATGCCGCTTGCCATCCGGCTTCGTCTCTGTTTCCGCCCCGGCGCTAGTCGAACCGAGGAAAGAAGCGGCATGAAATGGGCCGCCCGCCATCATTGGGCCGTTGGACTGTTGTTGACGTTGAGTCTATGGCTTTCGCTATAGAGCGGAGAGGGACGGCGGCAAAAAAACGGAGCGCTCCGCTCCTGCGCTCCGTTTACAACCATTTTAATGCCGCATATCCGATCATCACCCAAGCGATTAAAAAGGCGACGCCGCCAAACGGGGTGATGGCGCCAAGCGGCTTGATTTGCGTAACACTTAATACGTACAAACTGCCGGAAAACAGCACAATCCCCGCCAGCATCACCCAGCCCGCCGCACCGATCAGCCCGACATTCGGCGCCTTGCCAGCGAGCAATCCGACAACAAGCAGCCCTAATGCGTGGAACATCTGGTATTGGACCGCCGTTTTCCAAATCTCCAAATAACGATCCGGAATCTTCCCTTCCAGCCCGTGCGCGCCAAACGCTCCCAATGCGACGGCTAAAAACGCATTGAGCGCGCCGAGAAGGATGAATGTTTTCATAGCTGTTCCGCCTTTCTAATGAAAGATTGTTTTCCCTCATTCATTAATAATAATGGGAATGTTCCCCGACAACAAATTACTAATGTATGTCAGCCACTTCACTCGACAGAACCGGTCAATGGGGAGCGCTACCGACAAGACCCGCATCCAAGCCGGAGAACCGCTTCTTGTTCTTTGGCGCAAACAAGGACAAGCGGTTTAAAGGAGTTCTGTTGATCAAGAATCCCTGTGGAGAAGGCCGTTCCACGGGGATTCGCTGTCCCACTCTCAGAAATCCAGCAACGACTCTCCGTTCGCCTCATCGTCAATGTCAGGGGAGCGTCCCCCGACAGAAACGGCTCCAAGCGAAAGCCCGCCAGCAACCGAAATCGGCCCGCCGACGACAAGCGGCCCGGCTGCGGCAGACGAAGCGGACGGCTGCGGATGGCTTGTTGCCTCCAACATCAAATCGCATAAAACGCGAATGGCGGCGACGTGTTCACGCACCCGCTGCAGGTCGTTCGTGGACCTCGCTTTCCGCAGCTCATCTTCCATCTTGGCGATAACGGCCGCAAACGAGATGGACATCATTCTCTCCTCCTTATTCAGCACGGACGCCGATGTTTTCGATTTGCCAGTCGATCGGTTCGCGTCCGCATTTCATCAAAAACGCGTTCGTCCGCGAAAACGGGCGATGGCCGAAAAAGCCGCGCGCGGCGGAAAACGGGCTCGGGTGCGGCGCTTCAATAATCAGATGGCGCGGATTCGTAATCCGTTCTTTTTTCTCCTGAGCGTTCCGGCCCCAAAGCAAAAAGACGACCGGATCGTCTTTTTCATTGACGAGTTCAATGACGCGGTCGGTGAATTGTTCCCACCCTTTGCCGCGGTGGGAGTTCGCCTGGCCGCGGCGGACGGTCAGCACCGTGTTTAACAATAACACCCCTTGCTCGGCCCATTTCACGAGATAGCCGTTATCTGGTATGTAGCAGCCAAGGTCATCATGCAGCTCTTTGAAGATGTTGACTAATGACGGCGGCACCGGTACGCCGGGCTTGACGGAAAAACTCAACCCGTGCGCCTGCCCCGGGCCGTGGTACGGATCTTGCCCGAGCAGCACGACTTTGACGTTTGCATACGGTGTATAATGAAGGGCGTTGAAAATATCGTGCATATCCGGATAAATCGTCCGCGTTCGGTACTCCACTTTTAAAAATTCGCGCAGCTTCAAGTAGTATGGTTTTTGAAACTCCTCTTCAAGCAGCGGAGCCCAGTCGTTTTTGAGAATCGGCATTGCGAGCAACTCCTTTGCCATCGGCTTTTTCCTTTTATCATTGTAACCAAAAAGACCCCAGCGTCAAAGCGAAGTGAATGTTCAGATTGAGGCAACCACAGCGAAACCTGTTTCCCCAACAGGAAATGCGCCAATCCCCTGCCTCAGCCATCAAAAATTGAGGGAAAGATCAAAATATCCACGAAATCAACCAGCGGAGCAGCCAGACGCCAAGCAACACGTATAAAAAAATGATCAGCGCCCCAGCGGCCCAATTCGTCGGTTTGCCTTGCTTGGCGAGCTCTTCCGCCCGCGCCCGGTGTTCGGCGACGATGTCTTTCGGCAGCCATTTCAGCGCCAAGTAAATGCCTAGCGGCACAAGCAACAAATCATCGATATACCCAAGAACCGGAACGAAATCGGGAATCAAATCGATCGGGCTGAACGCATACGCCGCAACGCCAAGCATAAAGAGCCGCAGCCAGACAGAGATGCGCCGATCGCGGCTGGCCGAATACAAGACAAAAATTTCCCGTTTCAGCGCCCTTGCCCATTCTTTCCACTTTGTGAACATCGCGTTCCCCTGCCCTTTCCTGTTTCATATAGTATAAAATATGGGTATAGGAGTGTAAACATTGCAAGGTGGACAACCTTCCCGCACCATCATCCAGCTAACTCATTGATTATGTGAGGTGAACGGCTATGGACAGGAAACGATTTCATATCGTGCATGATGAACAGCCGGATCGGCATGTTGTATACATAAAAGGGGAGCTTGATCTAGCGACGGCCGAACAGTTTCAACGCGCCGTCGAGCCGCTCGCTGGCGATGCGTCGAAGCCGCTCGTCATCCGCCTTGAAGAGTTGTCGTATATCGACAGCACCGGCATCGGGATGTTTGTCGCACTGCTGAAAACACGCAAAAAACAAGAAGCGCCGTTTATGATTGAGAACGTGCCGCCGAAAGTCCAACGCTTGTTTGATTTAACCGGCGTATCCTACTTGTTTTCGACAATGAATGACACGACAGAAAGGATCGAGGGGCAATCATGAAAGAGCATGAAACCGTCGTACAGCTGTCGATTCCTGCTGATGCGCAGTTTATCGATGTCGCTCGTTTGACGCTATACGGGCTGGCCGCCAAGATGGGATTTTCCTATGAAGAGATTGAAGATATGAAAGTGGCCATCTCAGAAGCGTGCAACAACGCTGTTTTGCATGCGTACAACGGAAGGGGCGGCGTCATTCATCTTCGCTTTGAGATGCGCGCCGATGCACTTTCAATCATCATTAAAGACGAGGGCAAAGGGTTTGATTACAAACGGGTGGCCAAGCAAGCAGCGCCCCTGTCCGCGAAGCCGCTTGAAGACGTCAAAGCTGGCGGCCTCGGCCTGTTTTTGATGGAAGCGCTCATGGACGATGTCACCGTCACCACAAAGGGCGGAACGGAAGTCCGCCTGACGAAATTCCGCCATCGCGGCGAAGGAGAGCATGCCCATGACTGTATATCCCCCTCCTCTGTCCAAGAGCAAGCTTGACGCCCTCATTTCCGCCTATCAACAAACAAAAACGGAAGAAGCGGCGACCGCCTTGCTCGTGCGCTTCGAGCCGCTCATTGCGGCCGCAGCGAAAAAAATGGCGCGCAGCCGCCCTGACTTTTACGAAGACTTGTTTCAGATCGGACGGCTGTCGTTTTTGCGCCTCCTCGATCATTATGACCCGAGCCAAGGTGCAAGCTTTGAGTCATACGCCATGAAAAGCTTGATCGGCTATATGAAAAACTATTTGCGCGACAAAGCATGGTACATCCAAGTACCGCGCAAGGTGAAAGAAAAAGGAAGCAAAGTGCAGCAGGCGATCGATGAGCTGACCGTCAAGCTCGAGCGTTCGCCGACGCTCGATGAGATCGCCGGCCACTTAGGCTTATCGGTCGAAGAAACGATCGAAATTTTGGCCGGACGGGACCATTACCAAGCCGTTTCGCTCGATGCCCCGGTGCAAGACGGGGAAAAGGATGCGACGACGATCGGTGAATTCGTCGCTGATGAAGCGAACGAAATCGAGTCACTGATCGAGCGAATGGATTTAGAGCAGGCGATCGGCAAACTGAGCGAGCAAGAACAAATCGTCATCGACGCCATCTTCCGGCGCGGGGAAACGCAGCGCTCGTTAGCCGAGAGGCTCGGCGTCTCGCAAATGACAATCAGCCGCATTCAAAAGCGGGCCATCGCGAAATTGAAGCGGCAGCTCGCCGCCTATTCGCCATAACGGTCAAACATCGCGCCGCCTTACGCATCAAGCAGTCGAACTGCCCATGCTAGCGGCGGCGCAGCAGCAACAACGTCTGGTCATCTTTTTGTTCGTATTGATGATACGCTTGAATATGCTCGTACAACTCGCGCACGATCTCCGGCGCCGGCTGATCAAGGTTGACGCGGGCGACCATCGCGGCGAGAACGGAAAAGTCATCGTCCGCCTCTTCGGTACGCTTTTCCGTCACCCCGTCGGTGTACAGCAGCACAAAATCGCCTGGTTCAAGCACAACCGATTTGGTCTCAAATGAAAATTGCGGAAACAAGCCGAGCGCGCAGCCTTTGGCGCCTAGCGGCACGCATTGCTTCGTTTTCGCCCGATACCAAAGCGCCGGTTCGTGTCCAGCGCACGCGTACGAGAACGTATGTGTTTTTTCGTTGTAATTGCCGACAAACATCGTGACAAACATCGACGGCTCCGTGTAGTCGTAGGCGAATCGGTTCAGCAGGTCAAGATATACGTGCGGCTGTGTTCCGTAATGGACGGTCCGGTCCAGAATAAATTTCATCAGCGTCATGAGCATCGCCGCTGGAATGCCTTTTCCCGATACATCGGCAATGCCGACGGACACCGATGTTTGATGGACAGCAAAGTGATAAAAATCGCCGCTCAACACTCGGGCAGGGACGCTGAGGACACCGATGTCGATGTACGAAGGCAAGTTCACTTTCGAAGATGTCTGCAAAAGCGACCGCTGCATATTTGCGGCAAGCGACAGTTCAAAGTCGAGTTGTTCGCGTTCACGCTCAAGCCGCTCTTTCTCTTTTTTCTCCGTCATGTCGCGCAAGACGGCGACAAGCCCCGCCAGCGCACCGTTTTCCAACACCGGCGCCAG
Organism: Geobacillus sp. CCR; assembly: GCF_052906625.1. Classification (NCBI taxonomy): domain Bacteria; kingdom Bacillati; phylum Bacillota; class Bacilli; order Caryophanales; family Anoxybacillaceae; genus Geobacillus; species Geobacillus sp. CCR. Next base: position 82,594 of record NZ_JBREBQ010000006.1, read on the forward strand.
CGTATAACCGACTGGCAGGCAGACGCCGTCGCGGCGGCGAAACGGCTCCTCCTCGACGCGAATCACCTCGCCGCTTTTCAGCCGTTTGACGACGCGCCGCAGCTGCTTCCAATCCCACTTGTCGCCGTCTGGCCCCGCGAGCGAGACAAACGAAAACAGTGGCTTGCCTTTCGCCTCTTCCAAAGTGGCGCCGATCAACCGGCTCGCCTCCGGATTCATCCAAACGATTTGCCCGTCGCGATTCACCATCAGCAATCCTTCTCCAAGGGCATTCGCCATCATCTCGAGCTGTTGTTCACGGTGCTTCAGCTCCACGTACGGCTTTTCCACCGTTTCCATATACATGGCACGCACGACATACAAAAATCCAGCCATTTCATAAAGCTGCCCCCATAGCCCGTACCCGCTGCCAAGCATGAGCAACCATTGACCGAGGGCAAATAATAGAAGCGCCATAGACCAGTATAGGGAAGCGGGAGCCCTCCCTTGCCGAAAACGCCGCCATGCGAACACGGCCGCCGCTGCATCAAGCAAACCGACCGCTCCTTCCCCTGCGCGCCACCAAAACGGCCAGCGGCTCGTCCCATGCGCCGGCCAAAACGGGGACGTGATGTGGATGAACAAACTAACAGCCGCCGTATACAAAAACGCGGCCAAAAACGCCTGCCAGCGTTGCCCGCTTTGCCGTTCCATCACCTCATCGGGCCGTGAAAAGAGAAAGAGCAGCCCCCAAGCAAGCGTAAAGCGGGCAGCGAGCGAAAATAGCGCCGCCAAAACGTCATCCTCTGTGAAGGAAAGGACAAAGTGAACAGAAAAGAGCGCCCCCGCAGAAAAAAACAACGCCCCCATCATGAGCCGCTCGGTTGACAGCGTATGCGGAAATACAGCCCATCCTTGCAAGGCGACAAGCCAACAGACGACGACAGCGGCAAACCCTAAAGAAAGATGAATAGGATGATAGAATTCGGGTAAAAGCAGCAGCTGACCGCCAGCGAACAGAAGCACGCCAAACAGCCCGGCCGCCAGCGTTGCCGCCATGCCGTGCCAACGCGCTGGCTGATATCGTTGATCCTTGTTCACAAATGGTGAACCTCCACTCCTCACGGCTATATGGCTTATTATACCATACGTTGGACATCAATCGCATACGAACGTCGCCGCCTCCTCATTTTCGCTTCCGCCGCCGGAACAACAAAAAGAACGCTCTCTAAACAGAGAGCGTCCTCAACCGCGGTCATTTCCCATGCAATTTTGAAATCGACATCATGAGGCCGGCCGCGCCGGCGGAGACGGTGAAGCGTCATTTCTCATGACATTTCGAAATCGCCAACCTATTCAAAGCGTCTCATTAGAACGTGTGAGCCAAGTCTTTCGCTCGGGCGATGGCGTTCGCTTTTATTTCTTCCGCCTTTTCCGGCATCGCCGCATGCCCTTCGACAAACAGTCCTTCAAACGACGGCACGCCGAAAAACTGCATAATGACACTTAAATACCGATGTCCCATCTCCATTTGTGCCGCCGGGCCTTCCGAATAAAATCCGCCGCGCGCCTGAATATGGAGCGCTTTTTTATCGGTGAGCAGCCCGATCGGCCCTTGTTCTGTATACTTGAACGTTTTTCCGGCCACCGCCACGGCGTCAATGTACGCTTTCAATACGGGCGGGAAAGAAAAGTTCCACATTGGCGTCACAAAGACATATTTATCGGCGGAAATAAACTGTTCGCACAGTTCGTTCATCCGCCCGACTTTCGCTTTTTCTTCATCAGACAGCTCTTCAAACGATTTCCCGGAGCGAAGTTTGCCCCAACCGCTGAATACGTCAACATCGATTTCCGGAATGTATTCTTTATATAAATCGAGATGGATCACCTCATGGTCCGGATGCACTTGTTTGTACGTCTCAATGAACGCCTTTCCAACCGCCATGCTGTACGATTGCGTGTCGTCGTGAGGATGGGCGGTGATGTACAATACTTTCGTCATGATGCATACTCCCTTTCTTGATGATCTGAGCATTTTAGTGTTTGCCATTTTTAAACATGACATGCATTTTACCTCTACTTCAAATATCTCGAACAAGAGATAATTATAGAAAGATGATGCGAATTTGGCAAATCATTTGCCCAAAAAAAATTGCCCTTGAGGCAATTGGCGTGCGGATCGGTTATTCGCTTTGTTCAACAGCAAACGGATTGCCGCTAATTTGTTTTCTTATTTCATCCGTCAACGTAAACGGTTCGTTTTTCGCGGCGTTTTCGCCGGCGTCACTAGGCTGATGGCCACTGCCATCGTAATAGATCGGTTTTCCTTCCATGATGGCTAACCCCCTTGATTCGTGCAGGATGCAGGAACTAGTCTATGCTTCTATTTTACCATTTATGCGGCGGAAATTCGATGGTTTTTTGAAATTTTAACTATAAAAGCGGTTCCGTTTCCAGACTTTTTTCAATCGCCTGCTTCCTTGTTTGGCAAAAAAGCCGATAAAAAACCGGGGCCTCACGAATGCCCCGGCGTTTCCGTCATCAAAAAGCGATTTTTTCATCCAAAAAGGCTTTGAGCTCCCCAATCGGCAACCGCACTTGTTCCATCGTGTCGCGGTCGCGCACGGTCACTTGGCCGTCTTGTTCAGACTCGAAATCGTATGTGATGCAAAACGGCGTGCCGATTTCATCTTGGCGGCGATACCGCTTGCCGATCGAGCCGGTTTCATCATAGTCGACCATGAAATGTTTCGCCAGCTCTTCGTAAATGCGGCGCGCCCCATCAGCGAGCTTTTTCGACAACGGCAAGACAGCCGCTTTGTACGGTGCAAGCGCCGGATGCAAATGCATCACCGTCCGGGTCGTGCCGTCTTCCAGCTCTTCTTCGTCATAGGCGTCGATCATAAACGCCAACGTGACGCGGTCAGCGCCAAGCGACGGCTCAATGCAGTACGGGATGTAGCGTTCATTCGTTTCTTGGTCGAGATAATGGAAGTCCTCGCCCGAGTATTCCATATGCCGCTTTAAGTCGTAATCCGTGCGCGACGCGATGCCCCACAGCTCGCCCCAGCCGAACGGGAAATGGTACTCGATGTCAGTCGTGGCGTTGCTGTAGTGGGACAATTCTTCCTTCGCATGGTCGCGCAGGCGGATGTTGTCCTCCTTCATGCCAAGCGACAGCAGCCACTCCTTGCAAAACTGCTTCCAATACTCAAGCCATTGCAGCTCTTCGCCCGGTTTGCAGAAAAACTCGAGCTCCATCTGTTCAAATTCGCGCGTGCGGAACGTAAAGTTGCCCGGCGTAATTTCATTGCGAAAACTTTTGCCGATTTGCGCGATGCCAAACGGCAATTTTTTGCGCATCGTGCGCTGGACGTTTTTGAAGTTGACGAAAATGCCTTGCGCTGTCTCTGGGCGCAAATAAATTTCGTTGGCGCTCGACTCGGTGACGCCTTGGTACGTTTTGAACATTAAGTTGAACTGGCGAACGTTCGTGAAATCGCGGCTGCCGCATTCCGGACAGGCGATGTCGTATTCCTTGATGAGTTCATCCATCTTGGCAAGCGGCAAACCGTCGACGATCATCTCGATCCCTTTTTCCTCGAGCGCCTTCTCAATCAACTTATCGGCGCGATGACGCGCTTTGCACTGTTTGCAGTCGACCATCGGATCGTTGAAGTTGCCTAAGTGGCCGGACGCCTCCCACGTTCTCGGGTTCATTAAAATGGCGGCGTCGAGCCCGACGTTGTACGGCGACTCTTGAACGAATTTTTTCCACCACGCCCGTTTAATGTTGTTTTTCAGCTCAACGCCAAGCGGGCCGTAATCCCATGTGTTCGCCAGCCCTCCGTAAATTTCCGACCCCGGAAAAACGAAGCCGCGATGCTTGGCATGTGCGACGATTTCTTCCATTGTGACAGCCATCGTGTTCATCCTCCTTCAATGTGATGTCCACCAATCAAAAACGCCCTCGCCCCTAGGCCTGACGCCTAGGGACGAGAGCGTAGCTCCCGCGGTTCCACCCTAGTTGATGCGCAAATCACGCATCCCCTTTTTGCCATTTCCGCTCCGGACTGCCGTTTCATTAACCATCTTCGCCGGGCTTCCACCGTCCCCGGCTCGCTTGGGAAGAGAGGGTTAACTACTATTGATCCGTCATCGCGATCCATATATGATTTTGTCCACTATCATAACAAACCCCAAAACCTTTTGTCAACGCCATCCTGCCTTTTTTTGCATCCAAAACCGCGACACGATCGGCTGACCGTTCCAAATGACTTCGGTGTCCGCCCGGCGCTTCGCGACTTCCGGCTCGTCAAGCAAGAGCCAAAAGTTTTTCACCGGCAAGTCGCCGAGCCCATGCTTCTCGCAAAGCCGCCGCAAATATTGGCGCCGCTTGCCGCCTACCTGTCGCGACACGTTGTCGCCGTCCGGGCTGAATGCATACAAGACCGTCGCCGCCGCGACACGGGCGACGCGACAGACGACCGCCGCGCGCAAAAAGAAGTCCCAATCCCAATAATGGTGGACAGACGGGTCAAAGCAGCCGATCTCGTCATGGAGCGATTTTCGATACACGCTTCCAGACGGGACGTACGTCGAAAACGTCCGCATCGCTTCCAAATCATACTCATAGGCAAATAAAAAACGGGCGGATGGGACGCGCTGATCGTTTTCCACCCGATACTGGACAATTTCCGCATCGGCATAGGCGAAGTCCGCATGCTCGAGCGCTGCGACCATCCGCTCGAGATGGCACGGCAACACTAAGTCATCGTCGTCGCAAAGCATGATGAATTCGCCGCGCGCCGCTTGGACGCCTGCGTTGCGGGCCGCGACATGTCCTTCGTTGTCGCGGCGGTCGATGAGACGGATGTCAAGCTCCGGGTACAAGACGACGACATCATGAACCGGAACGCCGCCGTCATTGACAATGATGACCTCAAACGGCTTGTACGTCTGCCGGCTTAACGACTCGAGCAGCTCGGCAAGCGGATACGGGCGATTGTACGTCGGAATAACGACAGACACGGACGGACGCAAGATTGATTCACCGCCTCTCGCACTGGCTTTCCCCCTTGGCGTCCGCGGGCGTCGATGCGCACACCCACCAAAAGCTTGGCCAATCAAAAAAGGGGCTTACCCTTAAGGTACCGCCCCTGCCGTTTGTTTGTCAATTTCGGCGTGCCTCCCCTAACGAGCGCCACGAACCAAAGCCCGCAACTCTCGTGAGAGATCTGTCTTAGAGAATGTCCCTTACAACGATTTTCCTCATGCAAGCTCCTGCTGCTTCGTCTCGCTGCCCAACACCGCGACCGCCAAAACGGCGACAAGGACCGATAGACAAAACAGCGTGAAAATGGCCGTCACCGACACCCCTTGGGCGACAAGCGAACCGACCAACAGCGGGCCGAAAATGCCGCCGATGCGGCCAAACGCCGCCGCCATGCCGGCGCCGGTCGCACGAATCGACGTCGGATACTGCTCCGGCGTATACGCATACAGCGCTCCCCAAGCGCCGAGGTTGAAAAACGACAAGAAAATGCCGGATGCCATCAGCCCGACGAGCGACTCGGCCGTGCCGAAAAAGTAAGCGCTCAATGCTGTGCCAAGCAAGTACGTGACCAAGACAAATTTCCGCCCCGCCCGCTCGATCAGCCATGCGGCGCTGAAATAGCCGGGCAATTGCGCCAGCGTCATGATGAGCACATATTCAAAGCTTTTAATTAAACTAAACCCTTTCATCACCATAACGCTCGGCAGCCATAAAAACATGCCGTAATACGAAAAGACGACGCAAAACCAAAGCAACCAAAGCATAACCGTCTCTTTCCGATGGGGAGCGGACCATACTTTGACGATATTGCTCCACACCGTCTCCTCTTTTTGCGCGGCCGCAAACCGCGGCGAATCAGGCAGACGGAGGCGCAAATAGATCGCATACAGCGCCGGGATCGCCGCCAGCCATAACGCCGTCCGCCAGCCGTAAGCCGGTATGACGAAATACGAGATGAGCGCCGCCAACAGCCAGCCGCCCGCCCAAAAGCTCTCGAGCAGCACGACAACCCGTCCGCGGTCTTTAGCCGGCACCGCCTCCGAAACGAGCGTCGACGCGACCGGCAGCTCACCGCCAAGCCCCATGCCGATCAAAAAGCGGAACGCCAAAAACGCCGCCAACGTCGTCGTGAGCGCCGACAGCCCACTGCCGACCGAGAACAATAACAACGTCAAAATAAAGACGTTTTTTCGACCGATCCGGTCCGCAAGCAATCCGAACACGAGCGCCCCGACCGCCATGCCGATCGAGTTGACGCTGCCGATCCAGCCGACTTGCCCGGCCGTCAAGTTCCAATCTTTTTGCAAGGCGGCCATCAAAAACGACAACATGCCGACATCCATCGCGTCAAACAGCCAACCGAGACCGGCAATGCTTAACAGCTTGCGCTGGGAAATCGTCGGTTCGTTCATGTGTATCCTCCTGTCATTATTAATGTCAAGACATATTCATTATAAAAGAAAACCGTTGGCCTGTGCACTATACGGTTGATAATTTTTGCGAAAAATCAGCTCGAAGCCTTGAATAACAGGATCAAACACCAACATCGCGATCCAGCCATCGTTCCATGGCTGGAACAAAAAGTTCGGCTAAAATCAGCTGCCATGCTTTTCATGATAGACGCCAGTACAACCTTTTGATAAAGCATCAAATCCTTTCTTCGTTCCCTTATTCATGATGTTGATTTCGACCTCACATTTCGCACCCTTCCGACAAAAATCGGGAGGATTTTTTCGTTCAAATGTCGAATAAATCCTTGACACACAAGGAAGTATTCTGCAGGGATTGAGCATGGATGAGAGCATTTACGTATAACGTGATACGAAATGACCATAGATTGTAAAAAAAGATTTTCATCACTCGTTGTGTTGGTCGGAAAGTTGTTCTAAAAAACGAAACAAAAAATCCTTTCTTTCAACCCTGTTAGGGTACGAAATGTGAGTACTAATATAGGTTATATGAACTTTTTGTGAACGACAAATTGCGACATACTTTTACTTTTTTAACCTTTTATAGTATTCATTGAAATAAATAAACCGATAAAGGTAGCGTCAAAAGTTCTATGAAAACTCCACACAGATCATCCCATTGAGCATCGTGGGGCATGCGGAGGGCCGGATTCGCCGATAAAAGGGAGGGGGAATTTATGAAGCTGTCTATGAAGTTGTTCAAAAGAATTTTATCTCCTGTTTTAGCTCTGTCTGTTTTGGCGGTAGCAGTACCTACCTTCTGTTTTTGCCGCAGAGACAAACACGGTGTCACAACTCACCCCTTCTGTGGCGAAGGTCAACACAGTGTCGCCAAAGGTAGAAACACAGGGTATCAAAACTGCAGCTCTCAAGAAAGCGGTATTGACGTTAGCAGACATGCTGGAATCGCAAGCCATTAAAAAATTGCTCGACTTTGTTGAGGACTACGGCAGTAAAAAGGTAGCAGATACTATCAGGGAATATACCGATAATATTACTGATACCTTGCGGACTATAGCTTCTTGGAAAGACCTTTCTATCCAAATCATTCAAGATCAAGTTAGCGGGCGTTATATGATCTGGGAGTACCACTGAGTACAGCGAGACAGGTTGGTTGGGTCATTTCAAAATTCGTAGACTGGGTATTACTATAGTACAAGGAGGGTGCTATGAACGAGGAAAGAATCAAGGATCTTGAAGCAAAATTGAGTCTATATACATGCAACGAAAAAGTTTAACATATCATTGACGGAAAAGTCGCTTATCCACTTTTCGACTGGCGGTGACCGAACAATCACCCGCTTCGCAGCCCCATGCATGGTTCCGGAAGCGGCATTGTTCGCTCGCCCGACAGTCGATCCAATCGCTCTGTAAAAACTACAAATGTTAAAGATTCAAATTGCACCTATATAGCCACCGACGCAATTACGTTACTCTTAGATATGGTGAACAAGGAGCACAAAAGCTTTGCGATTCTGGCCTTAGCCACTGGCTTTACTGCCGACGAGTTGGAACGCCTGGAAAAGCTGTTTTATCACGCTGGCAAATCACAGTGGGACAAGGACACATTTGTCGCAGAGTTCGAGAAGCAGCTTCCCAAAAGAAGTGCAATGTTGAGAAGCATTTTGGAAGGGCTAAAGTCAGATGGAAAGTTCGTATCGTTATGCGAGAAGTATTTGGATTGACAGAAAAAACCCGCCCATGTCGATGAACATATCCCTGTCAAGTAGACAGTATGAAAAACGCCCACCTTCTTCAGCTGCTTGCAGGATAGTTGAATGAGGGGAAGCTGTCAAGGAAAGCACTTGACAACTTCCCCTTCATTCAACTTTAACGGTTGGTAAGCTGAAGAAGGAGTCCATATCATCCGTTCGTCTGCTAAGCTACCTTGGTGGTTCGATATTCGACAGGACTGAGGTAGCCTAATTTTTTTGAAAACGCTCATGATTATAAAAATGCATATACCGGTCTATGGCCAGAATCACTTCCTCGTCCGTTCGAAAGGTGCGAAGGTCCATCACTTCAGATTTCAAATGTCCAAAAAAGTTTTCCATGCAGCATTGTCTAAACAATTCCCTTTTCTGGACATACTAGGGATAATGTGATGATCCTTAAGCAGTTTATGGTATTGACGAGATGTGTATGGCGAGCCTTGGTCACTGTGGAGAATGACTCCTCGCACATCTCGTTTTTTTATGGCCTCTTTTACGGTATCAATCACTAATTCCAAATTATTAGAATGACTGATGCGATACGCAATGATTTCATTGTTGTACAAATCTTTAATGGCCGAAAGATATAAATATTTTCCTTGAAACGGCAAATACGTAATATCCGTCACCCATTTTTGATTGGCCTCGGTCACTGTAAAATCGCGGTTCAACACGTTCGAAACAACGATATTCTCCGTGCTTTTTTATACTTTCTCTTTTTTTGCCGGATTTTTGCTCTAATCCCCAATTCTTTCATTAGTCGGTAGACTCTTTTATGATTCACTACCTTCCCATATTTCCGTTGAAGCCACGCTTTCACACGATAATACCCGTAGATCCCGTTGACCTCTTGATGGCATTCCAAGATCATTCGCTTTACCATCTCATCTTCTTTTTGCTTCTCCGTCATCATTCCCCGTCGGTTTAACCATTTATAGTAACCACCCCTTGTGACTCCTGCCATTTCACATAGTAAGGAAATGGGGTATGTCACGGATAACTCTTGGATGATCTGAAATCGTTCTTCCGGTTTCACCTCCTTGCGAGGGATCGCAACTTTTTTAAATATTCATTCTCTGCTTTCAGTCTCCGATTTTCTTCTTCCAGACGTAACTTCTTTTTTCTTGGTCCTCCCTTTAGCGGGGACTTGGATTTTCCGCGCCGTTCTTCCAGTCCGTCAAGACCTGTCTCATCGTAATTTTTCACCCAAAGCCTGATAGTTTTGGTGCTAGGAATTCCTAATTCTTTGCATACACGCTTATATCCGTATCCCTCTTCTATGTACATCTTGACAGCCTTTAGCTTAAATTCCGGTGAATACGTGGTTTTTCCTTTTCGTGTTTTTTTCATTTCGAACATAAAAATAATCCCTCCAGTGTTTTTGTTTACAGTATGGGCTTTTTCCCAACTGTCTACACTAGAGGGATAATATCACGAAGGCGGGTTTATTTTTCTTCAAAACATCCAAATCTTCACCAAACGATTCTGTCAATGTCAAGAGAGTATGGGGAGATCGCGAAACTCAAAAAACTGTCGCTGCTGGCCGGCATGACCGGCGACGTTGGGTGGCAGCATAAGTTGTGCGCGAGGCTGAAAAAATTGTCGAGATGAAAAAATGACTACATTTTTTCCGGTTGATCCGGCTCCAGTAGCAGCATGACGAGTACAACCAAACACACAACAGCCGCACTTTGTTTGACAGGCGCTAGTGCATCTTTTGGCCAACCTCAAATCTGTTCTTCTTTCCTTTTCCGTGAAAATCCCGTCAGCCAGCGGTGATTTTCATCCCCGGGTGGAGGGCAGATCGTGTTGCCCATGGAACTTTTCCGTGATGTTGTTCATTTTAGCCTATAACAATCGCTTTGCTTAAAAGGGCTGGAGCTTCCATTCATTCCTCATCATATTGGAACTAGAAATGCGTTGCATAGCGAAATTAACACAAAAGGCACAAAATATTAATACACTTTAAATAAAACAAAATATTCATTTTACACTTTTCTCATATAATCGTTTATGCTTAGGAAAAATTTCTTAAATCCTTTGAATGGAAAGGAGGATCGCCTTCCATCGAACAATGAAACCAACTTCTCATGCAAAAGGAAAAATAGAAAGGAGAGGCTCTCGTGAAAAAAATCATTGCCGGAACTGTCATGGCAACAGCTTTGCTAGCGGCTTCCACCTCATCATGGACAACGCTCGATGGACATGCCTATGCCGCAGTGGAGAAGAATACATCCGCATCTCACTATATTGTCAATGTCAACGGCAAATTGATGACGGTCCGTTCGCTCCATCGTTCGGGAACTGTTTTATTGGCGGGGAGCGATATGGCCAAGCTGTTTTCAGCCGATTATCGGTATGATCAAAAACACCAATATTATGAAATTCGACGCACATCTCCCAACGTACGGATCGTGCTTCAGATAGGGAAAAAAGCGGCATTGGTGAACGGCAAATCCGTTTCATTGTCTGTCGCCCCACAGCGTTTTGGTCAAGAACTGTATGTCGATGCCAAGCAAATCGCCGCTCTCTTAGGTGGACAATGGAAAGCAGAAGCTGGCGTCTCCATCGTGTCGACATCCGGCAGCTTGCGCCCATTTCGCGAGACATGGCAAGTGAACGGCTCCACAGCCACGATTCACGGTCTCGTGTTAGGACAAACATCTTTTTATTCCGTCAATGATGTTGCCGCTGCTTTTGGCGCTACTGTGCACGTTGACAAAAAAACGAGCATGGTTAAGGTGGAAAAAGGCAACCGGACAATTCTCTTCCACCCGTTTAGTTATGTATTGAACGCCGGCGGCAAAAAAACCTCCTTGCCAACCGCGCCATTCATTCAAAACGGGGTGCCGTACATCAATCTGTCCGCCATCGTCTATGCACTAGGGGGAGATATCGAGGAGGAAGATCGATTTATCGCCACGTCTGGTTTCATCAAAGGAACGAGCATCAATCCACAATGGATCGATCAAAATACATTGCTCATCAGCCGGCCGGATGAAGCCTCTTCACTGCTTTTGGACATTCGCTCGCGAACGGCCATCCGTTCCATCAATGAAATGGATCTTACGTTATCACATGATGGAAAAAAAGCTGCTTACGTCGATGAAAACGGTCATTTGTTTGTCATAGACTTCGTTTCCAACACGGTCCAACAAATCGGAGAAGACGATGAGGTCAAAACCGATCTCGTTTGGTCCAGCGATGGCCGCTCACTCTATTGCATTTACGGCAGCAACAATGAGGCGGTCGCGGTCGTTGCCTTAGACAATGGAACCGTCACCAAGCTCATTGATGACAAAGTGAAGTACAAAACAGATCTTCGTCTTTCTTCCGATGGAACAAAGTTATTATACACAGTAGCGAATGAAGGGAAAACGAATTACACGGACGATCAAAAAACCGATGTCGATTCCATTGATACAAGCGGAACCGATCCGCAGCTGATTCTTGTCGACCTGTCTTCACCAACAAAACAGCCGACACCATTAACTTCGTCGCCAGACAATAAGGTTGACAGCGCGTTTCTATCAAACCATGACATCGTATATGTAAGCGCAACGGATGATGAAATGAGTCCGCCATCATTGAAAGTGATTCGAAACGGAGTAGAACAAACATTGCTTGATAAGCAGAACATCATTGACATGGCGGTTGTCAAAAGCCGCATTTACGTTGTTGTTGAAGCAAATGACCTTTACACAATCCGCTGCTTCGATCCATCTACCAAATCGTGGACAACAATGGGAAGTACGAAAAATGAAATCACCTCGATTGCGCCATCACCATATGACGATCAAATTGCGGTAACGATGGCGACCGACGGTGGAGAAAAAGTATCGCTTCTTCGCCATGGTGCATGGATTAATCTTACAAAATGACAATTAAACATGATGATGGAGGGAGATTTATGAAACGCAGCACATTATGGAAAAGAGTCATTTCTGCTGTTCTTTCATCCACGTTGTTGCTCGGAGCAGCCTTCGCCACCGAGCATCGCGCCGATGCCGCTGAAGTATCTGGAAAAATTGTGATCGCCGGCTCCACAGCTTTGTTGCCGTTAACTCAACAAGCGGCAAAAGAATTTAAAAAGAGCCATCCAAAAGTCAAAATTGTGGTTTCCGGCTCTTCTTCCATCGCCGGTCCGCAGTCTGTCACAAAAGGAGTCGCCACCATCGGAGCATGCGACTGGGATGCCACCAAAGCGGTCGGAGGGTTCCCCGCTTATAAAGGATTAAAAGCATACAAAATTGCCAAAATTCCGTTCGCTGTCATTGTCAACAAAGACAATCCCATCAGCAACCTGTCCGTCGAACAAATCCAAGACATTTATGAAGGAAAAATCAAAAATTGGAAACAATTAGGCGGAAAAGATGAAGAAATCGTCGTCATCAACCGAGCCAAAGGATCTGGAACACGCGTCAATTTTGAAGACAAAATCATGGACGGCCATACTATCAAAACGACAGGAGATAACTATAAAGAAGTGCAAAAATCAGGGGATATGGTGAATGCCGTTGCGTCGAATCCAAACGCCATTGGATTTGTTGATTTGGCGTATGTGAAAGGCGGAATTAAAGCCGTCAGCATCAACGGTGTCAAAGCAACCACAGCTAATGCCGCCAGCGGCAAATACATCTTTTACGGCTATGGATACTTACTGACCAAAGGGGAAGCCAAAGGCGCGGACAAAGCTTTTATCGATTATATTTTAAGCAAAAAGTTCCAAAATGGCTCTTTGAAAAAATTAAAATTCATTCCCGTGAAATAACGACCTCTTTTCAGCCTCTCCTTATATTGGCGGAGAGGCTGATTTTCCGTTCGATGAAAGAAAGGGGAAAGGAAAATGGAAAAGCTGTCTCCTGATTGGACTGAGGCCACCCACTTGTTGACTGCTCAACGTCAACGCTGGATCACAAAATATAGGTCCGACCGCCTGTTTCGTTTTTTTTGCTTAACGAGCATCGTATTTCTGATTGTCGTATTGGGCGCCATCGTTCTATTCGTCAGCAAAACAGGCCTTCTCGTGTTTCGAGATATATCTCCGTCGGAATTTTTCTTTTCCTCCCGATGGGATCCGGAACATCATCGATACGGCGCTGCCGTCTTTATCACCGGAACGCTATATTTAATGTTCGTGACGCTGTTGATGGCCACACCGATTTCCATTTTGACAGCCATATTTATTGCGGAGATGGCCCCTCCCCGGCTTCAACAATGGCTTCGGACGTTGCTTGATTTATTGGTCGGCATTCCATCCATTGTTTACGGGTATTTGGGAGCCACCCTGCTCGTTCCATGGATTCGTAAGCTTACGGGTGCTCCAGTGGGAGATGGAATTCTTGCGGCAGCGATCGTGCTATCGATGATGATCTTGCCTACCATCACCCGCATCACCGACGATGCGCTTTGCGCGGTTCCCAACGAATGGCGGGAGGCCAACTATGCCCTTGGAGGAACCAAAATAGAAATGATTGCAAAAGTGTTGCTTCCTGCCGCCAAATCTGGGATTGCGGCTGCTGTCATCCTCGGTATGGCACGCGCCATTGGCGAAACAATGGCCGTGGTGATGGTCATCGGCAACGTGGCGCAATGGGGATTTGATTTGGTCACGCCATCAAGTGTATTGACCAGCCATATCGTGATGCAAATTTTAAACGTCGATTTTCAATCAACAACCAACCATGCCCTTTATATGATGGCGCTTTTGCTGCTTTTCATCTCAATTTCTTTAATTATGATTATTCGCCGCTTGCGGCTGAAAGGAGGACCGTCATCATGAACAATCAAGCCCTTGGCCTTCATGGAAAAATGAGTCGGCTCCGTATCCGTCGTCTCATGAATCGACTCGTACTGGGTATGATCAGCATCATTTCCGCAACCGTCTTTTTTATCATCTTATCCCTTCTTTATATAATCGTGCGAAAAGGGTTGTCGGACATTGACATCCATTTCCTCATTGGACTGCCCGAAGAAATCGACGCTGGAGGAGGAGTTGGACCGTTCTTATGGAACTCGATTTACATTCTCGTGTTATCATTGCTTTTGTCGTTGCCCATCGGAATTGGAGCCGGTATTTTTTTAGCGGAATACGCCCCAAACAACCGAATCATGGAATGGGTGAGGGCGGCCATTGAAAGCTTGGCATCTGTCCCGTCGATTGTGTTTGGTCTATTCGGTTACGCCTTGTTTGTGGAATACTTTCAAATCGGCGTGACCATTTTAGGAGCATCCATCACATTAGCATTGCTCAATCTACCAGTTTTAGCCCGCGTCTCCGAAGAAGCGATCACGGCGGTTCCCTCCGCTTGGAGGGAAGCCTCCTTCGCTTTAGGCGCAACCAAAGCACAGACCATTGTCAAAACGGTGCTCCCTGCCGCCATGAAAGGCATCTTGACCGGCATCAGCCTTGTCGCATGCCGAGCATTTGGCGAATCCGCCATCATTTTGCTAGTCGGTGGGACATCGTCATCTGGCGAGATGTGGGATTTCCATCTCCTTTCCGAAGGCGCGACTCTTCCGGTCCATTTGTGGTACATTCAATCTGAAGCGCTTGTGGCCGATGCGCAGCAAATTGCCCAAAAAACATCCGCCCTCCTTGTGTTGCTAGTGCTGTTCCTTAGCTTTATCATTCGTTTTCCGCTATGGCTTAGCCAGCGGAAAAAGCGATAATGAAGGGGCTGACCCAAAAGGCCGTCTGTCTTCAGGATAGACTCCCTTGACCCAAAATTTCGTCACCATCGGAGGGATGAAAATATCCCTATGTTGAACGCTGCCACTTTACGCATTTTGGAGTTCGGGTATTTTGAGGATAGACTCCCATGACAAAAAAATTTCGTCACCATCGGAAGGATGAAAACAACCTTCTGTCGAATGGTCTCCTTGCAGCTGGGGTCATGAGGTCGTTGTATCTATGGTACGTAAAAGTCCGAAGGATAGACAGACCCCAGTAGTCTGGTGCACCACGGAATGTCGCTCCCTTGAGGGAAGCACGCAGGATAGAATGCTTGAACAAAGGCTGCTGCACCAGCTGTTTTTGAGAACGAAGCAGGGAGGAAGACCGATGCGCGTCTTGTATGAACGCTGTTGCGGATTGGACGTGCATAAGCAATCGATTACGGCTTGCGCCCTTACCCCTGAAGGAAAAGAGATTCGCACGTTTGGTACGCTGACCGACGATCTCGAGGAGTTGGTGGATTGGCTGAAAGAAAAAAAGGTGACGCACGTTGCCATGGAGTCGACGGGCGTATATTGGAAGCCGGTGTATAATCTCCTCGAAGCAGAGCCGATCGAAGTGCTTGTCGTCAATGCCCAACACATCAAAGCGGTTCCCGGGCGAAAGACCGATGTCAAAGATGCTGAATGGATCGCGGACTTGCTTCGCCATGGATTGCTAAAAGGGAGTTACATCCCTCATCGGGCTCAGCGGGAGCTCCGGGAACTGGTCCGTTATCGGCGCAGTTTGATCGAGGAACGGGCACGGGAGCTCAACCGCATCCAAAAAGTGCTGGAAGGAGCCAATATCAAGCTTTCTTCGGTCGTATCCGACATCAACGGGATGTCGGCCCGGCTCATCATTCGCGCCCTTATCGAAGGAAAGGACGATCCGGCGGCCCTCGCCCAACTCGCCAAAGGGCGGCTGAAACAAAAAACGGAAGAGCTCCGGCGCGCATTGAAAGGAGTGATGGGGCCGCATCAACGCATGATGCTGGCCGAGCAATGGCGTCATGTGGAGTATTTAGATGAAGCGATTGCCCGGTTGGATCGGGAAATCGAGGAACGAACGAGCCCTTTTCATGAAGCGCTGGAGCTCATCGATACGATCCCGGGAGTGGGGCGGCAAAGCGCGGAACAAATTGCAGCGGAAATCGGGACGGATATGAGCCGGTTCCCTACCGCCGCGCACTTGGCCTCATGGGCCGGAATGGCTCCCGGGAATCATGAGAGTGCAGGGAAACGGTTGTCAGGTCGAACGAGGAAAGGGAACAAGAAGCTGAGGTCGTGCCTCGTGGAATGCGCCCGTGCCGCCGCCCGAACGAAGAACACGTACCTATCGGCCAAGTATCATCGGATCGCCAAACGAAGAGGAGCGAATCGAGCGAGTGTCGCGGTCGGGAGAACGATTTTAGAAATGATCTATTATATCTTAACTCGAAAGGAACCGTATAGAGAGTTGGGAGCCGACTACTGGGATCGGCAGCAAGAAGCGCGCATCGTGCGTCAAACGGTGAAACGATTAGAGGGGTTAGGGTACGAAGTGAAACTAGAAAAAACGAGTGCATAGCACTTATTAACCATATATATACTGAAATACCTTCCTTTGGAATCCGATTCCGAAGGCTAGGTGGGCTCCGTTTTTTGTCTTAAATGGTGTTTTCAGGATAGACACAAAATATAGTGTGGAAGAAATAGTCATCGTGCATATATAGAAACGAAAGGGGGTGTCTCGATCCTTTTGGGACACCCTCTTCATTAATGATCTCCTTAAATATATAGGTAATATGTTATGATTTAAAACATCCGTATTTTTTAACAGAGAGATTTTTTTCACCACCATCATGACGAACTGTCCGATCGCTTATTCCTAATTGCTTTGCCATCCACTCATCTGGAATGAGATCCTTGCTGTGAGCTAAAAATGATAAGATCTCTTTTTGTCGTTTTGTAAACATACATCCCCCTCACCGCCCTTATTTCATGTTGACATGAAATAAGACCGTCTCGCCTTTTTTGGCTGATGCCTCGGCCTCTCTCTCGAGGCTTTCGAGGGCGTCGCCGTTCGTGATGATGATCGGCGTCACCGCGCTTTTCGCTTTCTCGCGCACAAGCGGCAAGTCGACAGAAAGAAGCCGATCACCCCGTTTCACTCGGTCGCCGGCTCTGACATAGGCAGTGAATCCTTCCCCGTTCATTGACACGGTGTCGATGCCGACATGGATGAGCAGCTCCACACCCGCTTCCGAACGCAAGCCGATGGCGTGTTTCGTCGGAAAGAGCTGGATGATTTCACCATCGCCCATCATGTTTTGCGCAAACACCGGATCCGGCACGTCTTCAAGCCGCATGATCGTCCCGTCAAGCGGCGCGGTGATCGTCTCTTCCTTCGGCTGTTGCTTGCCAAACCATTTTTTGAACAATGGGCGTCATCCTTTCTGTTCAGTTCGTCTGACAACAAGTATACCTGAACAGAAGGAAACTGCAAACGGTGCCGCTTGCCCTTTTGAACAGGTCAGGCTTGCTCACGCAGACGCCGGCAAATTTCTTCCACCACTTCCTTCGTCGTCGCCGTGCCGCCAAGATCCGGCGTTTTGATGCCGTCAGAGGTGACATCCTCGATCTCTTGCAACAAGAGGGCGCCGAGCTCTTCTTCAACGAAATGGTCAGACATCAACTTCGCCGTCTAAATTTGCCCGATCGGATCGGCGATACCTTTGCCGTAAATATCCGGCGCCGAACCGTGCACCGGTTCAAACATCGACGGATATTTGCCGTTGACGTTCGTGTTCGCCACGGGAACGGCTTTCTTGCCAATTCCGTCGCTGGGAATGACGGCAATGTCCCATTTTTTCATTCTTGGGAGAATTCCTTCTTTCCTTCCTTGGACAGAAAGCGCAGCCATTCCTTTCTTTCATCATACAATAACGGTGGTGGATTCACATTTATGATAAAATGAAACTACAAATCATATGGACGATGCGAGGGAGTCAATATGTCTTATGATACCGACCCGTTCCGCGGCGAATTTGACAGCCTTGAAGAGTTTGCCGACCGCGTCAGCGACGTGCTGAAATGCCCGGTGACGATCGAAGACGCGAGCCATCGGCTCATCGCCTACAGCGCCCATGATGATTACACCGACCCGGCGCGGACGGCGACGATCATCAGCCGGCGCGTTCCGGAAAAAGTGATCAACAGCTTATGGAAACAAGGCGCCATCCCGGCGCTGCTCAAAAGCCGCGAACCGGTGCGCGTGCCGCCGATTCCAGACGTGGGCCTCGGCAGCCGCGTCGCTGTCTCGATCTGGAAAAACGATGAGGTGATCGGCTTCATCTGGGTGCTCGAAACAAACCGGACGCTTTCGCCCGAGGAGATGGAATGGCTGAAGCTGGCGGCAAAAGCGGCGAAAAACAAAGTGCTGCAGCTGTATATGCGCAAAAACAAAAAAGAAGAGCGGGTGCAAGAGCTGTTTTGGAAGCTGCTCACCGGCCACATTGCGCGTGAAGATGACATCCGCGCTCATCTCGCCGCGATGCAAATCCCGACCGCACCGCAGTTTGCCATTGTCGTTTTCCGCTTTGCCGCCGATTTGACCGCCGAAATGGAGCGGCAAATTTCCTACTTATTGCAAACAACCCAGCAACTCCCGCTCCTTCTTTATACGACCGACGGCCGCGATGTGATTTTGCTTGGGGCGCCCAAAACCGACCAGCCGCTCAAAGAGCTGAATGCATTCATCGAGTCGTTCGCCGCCAAAATGAAAGAACGATTTCACATCCACGATGTGCAGTGCGGGTTTGGCGGCGTGTACGGCGCCTATCGCCTCATTGAAAAAAGCTACCGCGAAGCGCTCGCCGTCCTGGCGCTGAAAGAAAAGCTCGGCGATGAAATCAAGTCGGTTTACGGCTATGCCCAGCTTGGCATTTACCAATTTTTTGATTTTTTGCTTGAACAAAAGCGGCAAGGGGAATGGACCAACCCAGCGTTAACGAAGCTGCAATCGTACGACCAGAAACACCACAGCGACTTGGTCAAAACGTTTGAAACGTTTTTTGACCATAACGAAAACGCGCAAGAAACCGCCGACGTCCTCAACGTTCACCCGAACACGCTTGCTTATCGGCTCAAGCGGATTGCCGACATTGCTGAGCTTGATCTCAATGACATGAATCAAAAAATCAAATTATACATTGATATTAAATTAGCGAAATACGAAGCGCGCGGTTGAATTTGTGGAAATCCACAAAAACCGGGCGCTTCTTTCTCTTTTTTGAACAATGCCCGGCCCGTTCCGTCTCTTTTATACTATAAGTAAGGCCACTTCTGACGAGGAGGAACGATATCCATGATTATTGGAGTGCCAAAGGAAATCAAAAATAACGAAAACCGTGTCGCTATTACGCCGGCTGGCGTTTTGTCATTCGTTCAGGCAGGACATACGGTTCTGATTGAGAAAGAGGCAGGGGTTGGAAGCGGTTTCAGCGACAGCGATTACGCCCGTGCCGGAGCACAAATCATCGAGCGGGCGGAAGATGTTTGGGCGCAAGCCGATATGGTGATGAAAGTGAAAGAGCCGCTGCCAAGCGAATACGGCTATTTCCGCCCAGGTCTCATTTTGTTCACCTATTTGCATTTGGCCGCCGACCCGGAGTTGACACGCGCCTTAAAAGAAAGCGGCGTCATCGCCATTGCCTATGAGACGGTGCAAGTCGGCCGCACGCTGCCGCTGTTGACACCGATGAGCGAAGTCGCCGGACGGATGGCGGCGCAAATTGGAGCGCAATTTTTAGAAAAACCGTACGGCGGCAAAGGCATTTTGCTTGGCGGCGTCCCAGGCGTCGCCCGCGGCAAAGTGACGATCATCGGCGGCGGAGTCGTCGGCACGAACGCAGCGAAAGTCGCCGTCGGCCTCGGGGCAGATGTCACGATTATCGACTTGAACGCGGATCGCCTGCGCGAGCTTGACGACATTTTCGGCAACCAAATTACGACGCTCATGTCCAACCCGATGAACATTGCCGAGGCGGTCGCAGAGGCCGACCTTGTCATCGGCGCTGTCCTCATCCCAGGGGCGCGGGCGCCGAAGCTCGTCACCGAGGATATGGTGAAAGCGATGAAACCGGGTTCGGTCATCGTCGATGTCGCCATCGACCAAGGGGGCATTGTCGAGACGAGCGACCACGTCACAACACATGACAACCCGACGTACGTCAAACACGGCGTCGTCCATTATGCGGTCGCCAACATGCCTGGAGCCGTTCCGCGCACCTCGACGATCGCCTTGACGAACGTCACCATGCCATACGCCTTGCAAATTGCCAATAAAGGCGTCATCCAAGCCATTACAGACAACCCGGCGCTTGAGCTTGGCGTCAACGTCGCCAACGGCGAAATTACGTACGAAGCGGTCGCCCGCGACCTCGGTTACCGCTACGTCCCTGTCCGCGAAGCGCTCGGCAAAACGCTGGCTGCCAACTAACCGTGATGGACGTAGGCGGCAACGCGCGCTGTCGGCCGCCTGTTCATCACTTCCCATTCTTATCATAGATCGCCCGCTCATAGCGGGCGGCTTTTTTTATCGTCCTAACCCGACAAGGCCGCCATTTCTGCAAGTGAGCGTAGGCGGCTGGAGTATGTCACCCGTTGCGTTATGCCAAATCATTTTCGTTCGGCAAAGCGGCCAGTGTATAATGAAAATAGAAAGCTGGAAAGAAGGTGATTTCGTGAACGTTCCGGGAAAACAGGCGGTATCGCTTGAAGAATTTTATCGCATGCGGGAAACAACCGACCGCGTTTTAGAATACATTGATGGCGCTGTGTTGATGTCTCCCTCCCCTTCGACCCAGCACCAACGCATATCGGGACGGCTGCACGTCCAACTGTTCCATTTTTTAGAAGGAAAGCCGTATGAAGTGTTTCATGCCCCGTTTGATATCGAACTAAAGAACGAACGAATCGAAGGCAAGAAAATTGTCGTCCCTGATTTAACCGTGATCTGTGATCCAAGTGGATTAACGGATACAAAATTTGTCGGCGTCCCAACGCTGATCATCGAGATTTTAAGCCCTTCCAACCAGGCGTATGATCTCGTGTTCAAATTGAACTTGTATATGCAATACGGAGTCGGTGAATATTGGATCGTGAACCCTATGCACTCTGTTGTGCAAATCTACTCGCTCAATGACGACGGACAATATGAACAAGCCGGCGTCTGGAAAGAAACCGGCATGGCATGTTCGCGCGCGCTTGACGGTTTTTCTGTTGATGTAGAACAACTATTTCGTCCTTGAGGGCGGCTTCATGGTATAATCTTGTAGAACAAAGGAGTGATGACGATGACAATGCCAAAAGCATTAACGATCGCCGGGTCGGACAGCAGCGGCGGCGCCGGACTGCAGGCGGACTTGAAAACGTTCCAAGAGCTTGGCGTTTACGGAATGACGGCGATCACGACAATCGTCGCCATGGACCCGCACAACCAGTGGGCGCATCAAGTGTTTCCGGTGGACTTAGCGACGATCGAAGCCCAGCTTGAGACGATCATCGTCGGCGTTGGCGTCGACGCCTTCAAAACGGGGATGCTGCCGACGACGGACATCATTGAACTGACCGCGCGGACGATTGAAAAACATGGTTTGAAAAATGCGGTCGTCGATCCAGTTATGGTGTGCAAAGGGGCGGATGAGCCGCTCCACCCGGAAAATACGGTTTGCTACCGGGAAACGCTCGTGCCAAAAGCGATGGTCGTGACGCCAAACTTGTTCGAAGCAGCGCAGCTTTCCGGCTTGCCGCGCATTGAAACGATCGAGGACATGAAGGAAGCGGCCGGGCGCATTCATGAACTCGGGGCCCAATATGTCATCGTCAAAGGCGGGCGGAAAATTCCGCATGACTATGCGGTTGACGTCCTTTACGACGGCAAAACGTTTGAACTCCTCGAATCGGAGCGGATTGACACGACGTATACGCACGGAGCAGGCTGCACGTTCTCGGCGGCCATCGCCGCCGAACTGGCGAAAGGCCGGCCGGTGAAAGACGCCATTGCGACGGCAAAAGCGTTCATCACCACCGCCATCCGCCACTCGTTCCCGCTCAACGAATACGTCGGGCCCACACATCACGGTGCGTACCGCCGCTACGGCGAACAATAATAGACAAGACCTCGTCCTTGTCTTTTTCCGCAACTCCCCTCCTTGAAATAGGAAGGGAGCGGGGCCTGCGCATATCGAAAAATCAAATGCCTCCAAACGGTTTGCATGGTGCTAAAATAGATGCCATATGGAAATAGAAAGGAAGGTGCCGCCATTGCGCGTCTCGGCTGTCCAATATCATCTTCACACCATCCGTTCGTTTGACGAGTTTGCCGCGCAAGTGACGCATTACGTCAAAACGGCGCAAGAGTTTGACGCCGAGTTCGTCTTGTTCCCAGAATTTTTCACGACCCAATTGCTTTCCATTCCACTTGATGACGGACGGCAAGCAACGATTGATGACTTGCCGAATTATACCGAAAAATACACTGAGCTGTTTGTGTCGCTCGCCAAAGACACCGGCATGTATTTGATCGGCGGCACGCATGTCATCCGCCAAAACGGCAAGCTGTACAATGTCGCTCATTTATTCACGCCGGATGGGCACATCCATCAGCAGGCGAAATTGCACATCACCCCGACGGAAGTGAACGAGTGGAATATCGCTCCAGGCGACGGCGTGCATGTGTTTGAAACGGACAAAGCGACGATCGCCATTTTGACGTGCTATGACATCGAGTTTCCGGAAATCGTTCGTATGGCGCGCGCCAAAGGGGCAGATGTCATCTTCTGTCCGTCGTGCACCGATGACCGGCACGGGTTTTACCGCGTACGGTATTGCTGCCACGCGCGGGCGGTCGAAAACGAAGTGTATGTCGTCACAACCGGCACGGTCGGCTCGCTTCCAACGGTCGACTTTATGCGCGCCAACTTCGGCCAGGCGGCCGTCATCACGCCAAACGACATCCCGTTCCCGCAGGGCGGCGTCCTTGCGGCGGGCGAGATCAACAGCGACATGGTCATTACCGCTGACCTTGACTTGTCGCTCCTTCGCAAAGTGCGGGAAAAAGGATCGGTCGCGACATGGCGCGACCGGCGCACTGATCTGTATCCAGACTGGAACACGATGGCGTAACAGCGGCGGCCCTTCGCCCCGCCTCCGGGCGGAGGTGCCAAGGGGGGGCTGCGGCCGGACTAAAAGGGTGCGGCGCCGCGACATGTGTTGGCATCCGAACCAAAGCAGGGTGCGGCACCCCTTTGCCTCGTCTTAAAGCTGATCATGGCGACACCGCCTCAACACTGCCATCGCCCAGCCGAAACAGCATAGCGACGCGGCGACACGGTAAGGCGGTCGGGCGAATTGCGAGGCCGCAACAACGCCTATATGATGAAGGACAAAATGCCGATCATGACAACAGGGTGTCCCCACCGAGGAACACCCTGTTCATTTCGCTTATGACAGCGACTTCTTAAACTGATCAAACTGTTCCGCCACTTTCCCTTCCGGCGCTTTTGTCAACAGGCTCACGACGACAATAGCGGCGAGGCTCGCGGCGAAGCCCGGAATCATCTCATACAACAGCCCTTTCAAATACTCCGACTGCGTCCACAAAATGACCGTTGCCGCCCCGGCGACCATGCCGGCGAGCGCCCCCCATTTCGTCATCCGCCGCCAGCATAAGCTAAGCAAAATGACGGGGCCAAACGATGCGCCAAACCCAGCCCACGCATAGCCGACCAAGTTTAAAATGGTGTCGTTTTTCGTATACGCCAGCGCTGTCGCGACAATGGCGACAAGGAGCACCGACAAACGCCCGACGAAGACAAGCTCCTTATCCGAAGCCGCGCGGCGGAACACGACTTTATACAAGTCTTCGGTCAGCGAGCTCGACGTGACGAGCAACTGTGACGAGATCGTGCTCATAATCGCCGCTAAAATCGCCGCCAGCAAAAACCCAGTAATAATCGGATGGAACAAAATGTGTCCGAGTTGAATAAACACCGTTTCCGGATCATCAAGCTTCATGCCGCGCTGCGAAAAGTAAGCGATTCCAAAAAGACCGGTCAACATCGCCCCGACAACCGAGAAAATCATCCAACCCATGCCGATGCGCCGGGCGCTTTTCATTTCTTTCACCGACTTAATGGCCATAAAGCGGACGATAATGTGCGGCTGGCCGAAATACCCAAGCCCCCAGGCGAATAATGAAATGATGCCAAGAAAACTTGTTCCTTTCCATATATTCAACAAGTTGGGATCGATGTCGCGAATCGTCTCCATCGTATCCACCGGCCCGCCTGTATGGAACAGCGTCACGACCGGCACTAAAATCAACGCGATGAACATAATCGTCCCTTGGACAAAGTCCGTCCAGCTGACGGCCAAAAAGCCGCCAAACAGCGTGTAGGCGACAACAACACCGCCGACGATCCACAATCCCGTATGGTAGCTAACACCAAATGAGTTTTCAAACAGAACGCCCCCCGAAACGAGGCCGGACGAGACATAAAACGTAAAAAAGACCATAATGACAATCCCAGATGCCATCCGCAACAATTTCGACGCATCGCCGAAACGGTTTTCCAAAAACTCCGGAATCGTAATCGAGTCGTTCGCTACTTCCGTATAGACGCGCAAGCGCGGCGCGACAAACAACCAGTTTGCATAAGCGCCAAGCGTCAAGCCGATGACGATCCAGGCGGCGCTCACCCCATCGACATACATCGCCCCCGGCAGCCCCATGAGCAGCCAGCCGCTCATGTCGGAAGCCCCGGCGCTGAGCGCCGTCACCGCCGGTCCGAGCGTCCGGCCGCCAAGCATATAATCGGACAAATTGGACGTCCGTTTATACGCCCAATAGCCAATCCAAAGCATGCCGACTAAATACACAATGACGGAAAATAAAACCATATGGACTCTCCTTCCTCTACTGTCTTGTCACCACTTTCATCATAACGAAATTGATAGTATTTACACAATAGTATTTATTTTTCCATACCGCTATAATAAACAAATTGACAAAACCTTTGCCAACTCTACCCTCTTTCTGGTATAATATTCTGTAAATTCAAAATCAATCGTTTATGTCTTTTTATACATAAAAAATTATTTTATAAAAATGCACACGAAATGATATTAGCCATATGCCCTTCAGTTAATGTGGCGAAAAACATTGAAAAATGCGCCTTTTCCCCATTTATACGGCAGTACCAAAATGTTCAAACAATTATTTTTATAAAACCTATTGCATAATAACAAAAATATTGATAGTATGATAATCGTTCATCGACAATGATTCCAAAGGGGGATTTTATAGGATGTTAAAAATGAAGAAAGGTTTGATCGTAGCGGTCGTTGCTGCGTTGTTTATGGCGCTCGCCGCTTGTGGCAAGTCGACAGAAACAAGCTCTCCGTCAGGCGCTGAAAAAGAAGGGAAGCAAAAAATCACCGTCGGGACGGACGCGGCGTTTGCGCCATTTGAATATATGCAAAAAGGAAAAATTGTTGGGTTTGACGCCGACCTTTTGGATGCGGTGATGAAAGAAGCCGGCTTGGATTATGAATTAAAAAACATCGGCTGGGATCCGCTGTTCGCTTCGCTGCAAAGCAAAGAAATCGACATGGGCATTTCCGGCATTACGATTACGGACGAGCGGAAACAATCTTATGATTTCTCAGCTCCGTACTTTGAAGCAACACAAGTCATCTTAGTCAAACAAGGCAGCCCGGTGAAAAACGCCCTTGACTTAAAAGGGAAAACGATCGGCGTTCAAAACGCGACAACCGGTCAAGAAGCTGCGGAGAAGCTATTTGGCAAAGGCGATCATATTAAAAAATTCGAAACGAGTGTTGTTGCCATTATGGAACTGCTAAACGGCGGTGTTGATGCTGTCATCACGGACAACGCGGTGGCAAACGAATACGTGAAAAACAATCCGGACAAAAAATTGCAAGTCATTGAAGATCCACAAAACTTCGCTTCGGAATACTACGGCATGATCTTCCCGAAAGACAGCGAATTGAAAGCCAAAGTGGACGAAGCATTGCAAAAAGTGATCGACAGCGGCAAATATGCAGAGATTTACAAAAAATGGTTTGGCAAAGAACCGAATATGGAAGGCTTAAAACAACAACAATAAGCGCACGAACATAGAAAAATGCGTAACTACTAGCAAGTTACGCATTTTTCTTAGAGAAAGGTGAGATCGATGGATTTTCGTTTTGATATTATTGTTGAATACGCCCCTTACTTTTGGCAAGGGCTGCTCGTAACGATCGGCGTATCATTAGCCGGCATCGTGTTCGGCCTCATTCTCGGCCTGTTCATCGGCCTTGGCAAAATGTCGTCCAACCCGATTATTCGTTTGCCGTTTTCGTGGTACATTAACTTTTTCCGCGGTACGCCGCTTGTCGTGCAAATTTTGCTCGTCCATTTCGGCGCCATGCCGCTCTTTTTCGCCCAGCCAAATGCCGTCGCTTCCCTGGCCGTCTCGCTGTCGCTCAACTCGGCCGCGTATGTGGCCGAGATTTTCCGCGCCGGCATCCAGTCGATCGACAAAGGGCAAATGGAAGCGGCCCGCTCGCTTGGGATGACGCATGCGCAGGCGATGCGCTACATTATTTTGCCGCAGGCGTTAAAGCGAATGATTCCGCCGTTTGCGAACGAGTTTATCGTCTTAATTAAAGATTCGTCGCTTGGGATGGTCATCGCCGCCCCGGAAATCATGTATTGGGGGAAAGCGGCCGCGGGTGAGTATTACCGCGTTTGGGAGCCGTATTTAACAGTGGCGTTCATCTATTTGCTCTTAACGCTTTCGTTAAGCAAACTGTCACACTATCTTGAAAGGAAGTATTCGACCCAATGATTGACGTACGCCAGCTGAAAAAATCGTTCGGTTCGCTCCAAGTTTTAAAAGGAATCGATGTCCATATTCGCGAAGGAGAAGTCGTGGTCGTCATCGGCCCATCGGGGTCGGGAAAATCGACGTTTTTACGCTGTTTAAACTTGCTTGAGGATTTCGATGAAGGTGAAATTATTATTGACGGCATTAATTTAAAGGCGAAAGACACGAACTTAAATAAAGTGCGGGAAGAAGTCGGAATGGTGTTCCAGCGCTTTAACTTGTTTCCGCATATGACGGTGCTGAACAATATCACGCTGGCACCGATGAAAGTGCGGAAATGGCCGCGTGAAAAAGCGGAAGCGAAGGCGATGGAGCTGCTCGCCAAAGTCGGGCTGCAAGACAAAGCGCACGTCTACCCGGACTCCCTCTCCGGTGGGCAGGCGCAGCGCGTCGCCATCGCCCGGGCATTGGCCATGGAACCGAAAATCATGCTGTTTGACGAGCCGACGTCAGCGCTTGACCCGGAAATGGTCGGGGAAGTGCTCTCGGTCATGAAGCAGCTGGCCAATGAAGGGATGACGATGGTCGTCGTCACCCACGAGATGGGCTTTGCCCGTGAAGTCGGCGACCGCGTCCTGTTTATGGACGGCGGCTACATTGTCGAGGAAGGGAAGCCGGAAGACTTGTTCGACCACCCGCAGCATGAGCGGACGAAAGCGTTTTTATCAAAAGTGCTGTAAAACGTCGTCTTGCCTGTTTGAGGCAAGACGACTTTTTTAGGCACATATCATGCCCCCTATAATGCAACCACGTTGCCTCTCCATCTCTTCAATGTTCCGTCAACGGCTCCCCCATTTCAGGCATCTATGACACCACAAAAGCTCTTCTGAACATAAAAAGCCGGCCGAACCCCGGCCAGCCTCGCTTTACAACACAAACTGCATCACCCAAATCGAACCGGCGACAACGACAACAGCAATAAAGAAGCTGTATACCATGTTGAACGTTTGCACTTTGCCGCTGTCGCTTTCGTTGACGTGCATGAATAGAAACAGCTGCAAGCTCGCTTGGATGATCGCGAACAAGACGATGATGACGATCACGGCTTTAAGCGGCAGCCCAGACGAGAGCGCCACCCAAAGAGCCGCAAACGTCAAGACGAGCGACAACAAAAACCCAATGATATGTTTCCACGGAAATGATTCGCGATGGCTGTTTGCGCCCATGTTAGATCACCATCCCTAACAAATAGACGAGCGTGAAGATGAAAATCCAAACGACGTCTAAAAAGTGCCAATACAAACTGACGATAAACACTTTGCGCGCCGTTTTCGGCGTAAAGCCGCGCTGGAGGAGCTGGATGATGATCAAAATCATCCAGCCAATTCCTACACTGACGTGGGCGCCGTGCGTGCCGACGAGCACGAAAAAGCTTGATAAAAATGCGCTCGTCTGCATCGTCGCTCCTTCATGGACGTAATGGATGAACTCGCGAATTTCAACCGTAATAAACCCCACCCCAAGCAGAAGCGTCACGAGCAGCCAGGCAATCAGCCCGCTCATGCGGCCGCGGCGCATTTCAAAAATGGCCAACCCACATGTGAAACTGCTCGTCAACAGCAACAACGTTTCGATCAAAACGTCTTTTACCTCAAACAGCTCCGCTGCCGTCGGCCCCGAGCCGGTCCGTTGGAACAAGACGAGATACGTCGCAAACAGCGTCGCAAACAGCGCGACTTCCGCCCCGAGGAAAATCCAGAAACCCAATATGTTCAACCGACTTTCTTGCGTCCGATACTCCAGCGGCACCGTTTCCTCATAGCGATGTGCAGCTTCTCCCATTCGTCACGCCCCCTTCCGCGCCGCTCGTTCCATCCGTTTGATTTCGTCAACCGGAATATGGTAGCCATCATCGTCTTCAAATGAGCGGAGAATCAATCCAAGCACAATGAACAACGCACCAACGATAGCCAACGCAAACCACTTGAACACAAGGCCGAACCCGGCGACGAAAAACGCCACCGACATCCAAAACGGGCGTCCTGAGTTGCTTGGCATATGGATCGGCTTCAAGTCTTCTTCTTTCACGTGGAAGCCGCCATACTTTTTCTTCATCACCCAATACGCGTCCACATCTTCGACAACCGGCGTCACCGGGAAATTGTAATGCACCGGCGGCGACGCGGTCGCCCACTCAAGCGTCCGTCCGTTCCACGGGTCGCCGGTCATGTCGCGCTCGCCGTAGCGGGCGCTGTAATAAATGTTGTAACAAAGCACGATAAACCCGATGCCCATCAACACCGCCCCGACCGTCGCGACGACGTTGAGCGGCGTCCAGCCGAGACCAGCCGAGTACGTGTACATGCGGCGCGTCATCCCCATCAACCCTAGGAAATACATCGGGAAGAAGCAGATGTTAAAGCCGATCATAAACAGCCAAAACGTCCACTTGCCAAGCCGTTCATTCAAGATATGGCCGAACATTTTCGGATACCAATAATGCAAACCGGCAAAGCAGGCGAACACCGTACCCGCGATCAACACGTAATGGAAATGGGCAATCAGAAAATAGCTGTTATGGTATTGATAATCGGCCGCCGCCATCGCCAACATAACCCCCGTCACGCCGCCGATGACGAAGTTCGGAATGAACGCCAGCGACCAAAGCATCGCCGTCGTAAAGCGGATCTTCCCTTTTCGGAGCGTAAACAGCCAGTTAAAAATTTTCACCCCGGTCGGAATGGCGATCGCCATCGTCGTGATCGAGAAGGCAGAGTTCACGGCCGGCCCTGCGCCCATCGTAAAGAAGTGGTGCACCCAGACGATAAAGCTTAAAAACGCAATGCCCACGATCGAACCGACCATCGCCTTATAACCGAACAGCCGTTTCTGCGCAAACGTGCTGACCACTTCCGAGAAAATGCCGAACGCCGGCAAAATGACGATATACACTTCCGGATGGCCCCAAATCCAGAACAAGTTCGCCCAGAGCATCGACATGCCGCCGTTGGCCATCGTGAAAAACTGCGTATCAAACAGCCGGTCAAACGTCATGAGCGCCAAGGCGACCGTCAACACCGGGAAGGCGAAAATAATGAGCACGCATGTGATGAGAATCGTCCACGTAAACATCGGCATGCGCATCAACGTCATGCCCGGCGCACGCATTTTCAAAATCGTCACCAAAAAGTTGATCCCCGTCATCAACGTCCCGATTCCCGAAATTTGCAGGGCAACCGCATAGTAGTTGTTGCCGACGCCATGGCTGAACTCATTCCCCGCGAGCGGGAAATACGCCGTCCAGCCGGCGTCCGGCGATCCGCCGATGACAAAGGAAATGTTAAACAGCATGGCCCCGAAGAAAAAGAGCCAAAAACTTAACGCGTTCAAATACGGAAACGCGACGTCGCGCGCCCCAATTTGCAGCGGAACGACAATGTTCATCAAACCGATGATGAACGGCATCGCCATAAACAAGATCATAATCGTCCCGTGCGTCGTAAATATTTCATTGTAATGTTGCGCGTCAAGAAACTTCATGTTCGGCGCGGTCAGCTGCGCCCTCATCAAAAGCGCATCGACGCCGCCGCGGAAGAGCATCAAAACTGCGCAAATAATGTACATGACGCCAATCTTTTTATGATCCACCGTCGTGAGCCATTCGTTCCACAGCCATTTCCATTTTTTAAAATATGTCAACACAAACACAATGCCGACCATCGTCAAGACGATGGCGACATCGGCGGCATAAATGAGCGGCTCACCCGTGACAAAAAACTCGCTCCACTTCATCCTTCGTTCCCCCTTTCCTACTCCCCATGATGGTGACTGTTTGTCATCGCTTCATCGCTTTGATCGTCGTTTCTCATTGGCTTTCGATCTGCATGATGGCTGTTTTGTTTCGCATGGTCAATCCATTGTAAGTGGGTGTTCGAAAACGTCATTCGCCCAACAAGCCCCGGTTTTAAAATTTGTGTATATTTTTTCTCATCGAGCTTCGGGGCGGTTTGTTTCACTTCATTCACCCATTTGCGGAAGTCCGTTCCCGTTTGTGCGACGACCTCAAACTCCATATGGGCGAACTTTTCCCCGGAAAAGTTGGCGCTCCGCCCCATGTAGGAGCCGGGCTTATCGGCTTGCAAAATCAGCTCTGTCTCCATGCCGTCCATCGCATATTTTTGCCCACCTAATTCCGGCACCCAAAACGAGTTCATCGGCCCGACCGAAGTCAGCTTAAACTTGACCGGCACACCGGCTGGAATATGGACGTAGTTGACCGTTTCAATGTTTTCTTCCGGATAGCTGAAAATCCATTTCCAGTTCGCCGCCGTCACATGGATCGTGATCGGTTTCACTTTCTCGGTCGGCGGCTTTTCCAACGCAAACGTCGCCTTCACTGTTGGAACAGCGAGCGCAGCGACAATCAAAATTGGAATGGCCGTCCAGACGACTTCAAGCAACGTGTTCCCTTCCTCATCCGGCGGCTCATAGCCGGCATTTTCCGGCTTCTCGCGATAACGAATGAGAAAAACGGCAAATAACGTAAATACAACAACAATAATGAACAACATAAAGCCGACAGACCACATGATCAAATCATACTGCATGCGCGCCACCGGCCCTTGCGGATTGAGCACGGCCGTGCGCTCCACGCAGCCCCCAAGCAAAAACAAAAACGGCAAAACCAGCACCGCGCGCCATCTCGCCCGTTTCATCGCTATCGGTCCTCCCTCTTCCGCCCCAACCATTTCGGGGCCTTCCATGCATTTTCTTTTGTCTCTACCATATCAAAATTGAAAATGTTTGAAACGAATGAGCGAAAAAGTTCATAAATCGGCAAAACATTTGTCACAAACTGTTCAATCATTGTTCAACAAATCGCCACTTGTTTTCCTCGTTTAGGGAAATATTGATGAGAAAGGAGAGTTGCGGAAAAGCCCGCCATAAAACAAGACAGCTGAATTCTTTATGAAAAAGAACCCAGCTGTCCTTCGTTCGTTTGAATGGCATATCCTTGTTGCTGCAACTGTTTGCGAATGCGTGGGTTTAACGTTTGCCACATCCATTGTTCATACAACGCCTTTTTCTCTTCAGGCAATAAATAGTAGTGTCGGCCGGCCTGGCGGCGCGCCCGCTCGGTGACATCATAGAGCGCTAACGCAGCGGCGACGGAAATGTTAAAGCTTTGCACAAAGCCGTACATCGGAATGACAAACGTTCCGTCCGCCAAGCGGAGCGCCTCTTCCGACACGCCGCTATGCTCGTTGCCAAACAACAGCGCTGTCGGTTGGGACAGATCGATGTCGGAAACCGGAATCGTCTCCTCACCAAGATAGCTTGCATACACTTGATACCCTTGACTTTTCAAATCGGCAATGGCCGTTTTGATATCTGGCTTATGGTGGAGCGTCAGCCACTGATCGGCATAGCGCGTCACAAGCCGGTTCGGCGAAAACGGCGCCTTTCCCGTCACGATATGAACGTCTTGAACGCCAAACGCTTCAGCCGTCCGCAGCACCGCCGCTTGGTTATGCGGGTCATCGACCGCTTCGATCAAGACGGTAATATAGCGGGTGCGCTCATTCAAAACCTCATACATCCGCCGAAGCCGCCTTGGCAAAATCATTTCCCAAACCGGACGCGTCGATTCGGTGATCAGCCCTTCTTGCCGCAGCTGTTCCAAAAATGATGTCGCTTCCCGTTCTTCCACAACGCATCCCCCTTTCCAAGCCTAGCGTATTCTGTGTTTCCCATTGTACAAAATGACAGGATGCCAAGGCAATTCATGTATTTTTAAATACTATTCAGATTATTAAATATATAATAACTTGAAAACATTGCTCATTTACAACCTCTTTATCCATCGGTTAGTATTATAATGTAAGCGCTTCAAAAATACTTTTTCAAAAAATATTATTTATTATCAAAAGGAGGAGAAACAATGGAGCAAAAACAGCCGCAATTGCATCGAGGCTTAGAAGAACGGCATATCTCGCTCATGTCGCTGGGTGCGGCGATCGGCGTCGGCTTATTCCTCGGTTCGGCGTCCGCGATTGAAATGGCTGGGCCGGCGATTTTGCTCGGCTATGCAGTCAGCGGCGCCATTATGTTTTTCATCATGCGCGCGCTGGGGGAAATGGCCGTCGAACACCCGGTCGCTGGTTCGTTCAGCCGCTATGCTTATCAATATTTAGGTCCGCTCGCTGGCTACTTGACAGGCTGGAATTATTGGTTTTTATGGGTGGTCACATGCATCGCTGAAATTACGGCTGTCGGCATTTACATGCAGTTTTGGTTCCCGGACACGCCTCGCTGGGCGTGGGCGCTTGCCGCCCTGGTGCTCATGACGTTCATCAACTTTCTCGCGGTGAAAGCGTACGGGGAGTTTGAATTTTGGTTTGCGTTAATCAAAATCGTGACGATCGTCGCCATGATCATCATCGGCCTTGGCATGATCCTCTTTGGCATCGGCAACGGCGGCGTCGCCACCGGCATCAGCAATCTTTGGAAGCACGGCGGCTTCTTCCCGCACGGGATCAGCGGCGTTTTGATGTCGCTGCAAATGGTCATGTTTGCGTATTTAGGCATCGAAATGATTGGCGTAACGGCTGGGGAAGTGAAAAACCCGCAAAAATCGTTGACAAAAGCGATTAACAGCGTCTTTTGGCGCATTTTGATCTTCTACGTCGGCGCACTGTTTGTCATCATGTCCATTTATCCTTGGAACGAAATTGGCGAAAAGGGAAGCCCGTTCGTGCTGACGTTTGAAAAAATCGGGATTCACGCCGCGGCTGGCATCATCAACTTTGTCGTCTTGACCGCCGCCTTGTCGTCGTGCAACAGCGGCATTTTCAGCACCAGCCGGATGCTGTTTAACCTTGCTGAACAGCAAGAAGCGCCGAGCGCATTCGGTCGGCTGACAAAGCGCGGCATTCCGGGCGCGGCCTTGATCGCCACTGCGCTTGTCATGCTTGTCGGCGTATATTTGAACTACGTATCGGAAAAAGTGTTCCAATGGGTGACAAGCATCGCCACATTCGGCGCCATTTGGACGTGGGCGGTAATTTTGCTGTCCCAGCTGAAATTCCGCAAACAGTTGAGCGCGGAACAAGCACAACGTCTCACGTTCAAACTTCCGCTTTATCCGTACAGCTCATACGTGTCGCTTGCCTTTTTGATCGGCGTTGCCGCCCTAATGGCGTATTTCCCGGATACGCGCATCGCTTTGATCATCGGCCCAGCCTGGCTGCTGCTTTTGACGGCAGTATACTTCGCCAAAGGAATGCATCGTCGCCAGCATGGCCAAGCCGAAGAAAAGCAAGCTGGATGACAAGTCCGATCAAAAGAGAGGGTGTCCCCATCCTTGCGGGACACCCTCTTTCTAAAACAAAAAGCAGGAAATGTGCAATCGCAGACCCCATCCTTCCGATCGGTCTATTTCCGTTTGGATCATGACTCGCTTTCACCCTCCAATCCTTTCATTCATCAACCGCTATGTAGGCTTGGCGCGGATGATTCGGCTGATCCGGGTATTTTAAGCGGATTTTCCCTTCCTCCAACAGCTTTCCTAAATAATTGTTGCGCAATCCATCCGGCGTCCGTTCGAGCAGCTCTGCCAGCTCTTTCAGACGCAGCGGCCGCTCGCGGCATAACCGAACGATCAATTGTTCCATGACCGCTGGAGCCAACCGTTTTTTTCGCCGTGCCAATTCTGCCATCTTCCATAGCCGTTCGTCGATCGTTTCCCCTTTTTCGTTGCTGTCATGCATACTGATGTCGTTGTTTACGGAGCTAAGCAAGCTATTTACGAACTTCAACTCTTTATTTATAGAGCTCGACGTTCTATTTACGGAGTCAGACTCATTTTTTATGGAGTTCGACCCGATGTTTACGGAGTTTTTGGTTATATTTAAGGAGTTTTCTTCGTTGTTAACGGAGTTGGTGTCTATACTTACGAAGTTTAGTTCGTTAGTTATGAAGCTCTCGGTTTCCTGTCCGCTGTCCGGATCCAGCCATTCGGGTTCCGACTGTTCCAGCTGTCCAGCCGGTTCTGTTTCCATTGTTGCGCTAATTTCAGCTGGAAATTGCAGCGGACACAACACAACGATTGTACGGTCTGGATTCGTTTGCTGCGAGATATCGATCGGGCAAGCAAGCGCCTGTTCCTGCATATCGCACATTCGCTTGAGGCCCGATCCCGCGCGTTTGCATACGTCGATCAGCAAAAACATTTTAAAAATATTCGGGTTGCGCAAATTGCTCGTATGCCCCGCCATTGCCGCTTCAATCGGGATGCGAAACCGTCCCGGGTTGGCAAAGCGAAATGAACGATCCTCTTTTTCGACGGTGATGCCGCCTTCCTCCCCATAATCGGCATGAACGAGCGCATTGACGAGCGCCTCGCCAAGCAGAGCGCGCCCTTCATCCGACCAAACGTGACGCTCCAGCTCAGCCAACACGCGAAAATAAAAATCGTAAATGTTGCCCGACCATGTGCCGTCTTGTGATGTGAACCGCTTCGTCCATCCTGCCGCTTCACCGTCAGTGTGCTCTCGATATTCCAAAAAGTATTGCGGCAGCACCTCGGTGATGATCCGCTCCTCACTGAACATCAACAATCCCGCGAGCGTCAGCCCTTCTTTGCTGCTGTCGCGCAGCTTGCCCCACGCGCCGATTTTGTATAAAAATTCTTTTGTCTCGAGCCCGTTCCATGGATGGCCCGGTTTCACCCGAGCAAACCTCTCGCGGTAATGGCTGACGGTCTCGAAATTGAGCTCACTTAAGCTGTAATGCTCTAAAATCAGGCTGTCTGCCAGCGCATGGGGGCGTTCATGAAACGAATTTGTATATTTATTCACTCCCGATCTTCCTTTGACGTTATTTTTGCAAAACAGTTTGATTCCCTTTTTCTATTGTACCATCTTTCCTTCTCCTTGCGGATAGTTGCCAAAAAAAGAAAACGGTTGTGGATATGTGGAATAGTTCGCCCGATAAAAGGAAAACTACAGAAGACAACATTGACATGCAAGGAGGAGGTCATCATGTCGTCCCTTCCTTCCACCGTAGAGCCTTACTGGCGCGACTCCGTTTCGCTTCCGTCGTTTCCGAAACTCGATGCGGACATTTCCGTCGACGTCGCAGTCATCGGCGGCGGCATTTCCGGGATTACAACAGCGTATTTGCTGTCGGCGCAAGGGGCGCGCGTCGCCCTTCTGGAAGCCGACCGGCTCCTGAACGGCACGACCGGCCATACGACAGCGAAAATCACCGCCCAGCACGATCTCGTCTATGATGAATTTCTTAACCATTTCGGTGCAGAAAAGGCGCGGCTCTATTATGACGCCTGCATGGACGCACTCCAGTTTATCCGCCGCACGATCGAAGAACAACAAATAGACTGCGACTTTTGCGAGCAAGATGCCTATATTTATACGATGTCTTCCTCTTCTTTCCAAAAACTAGTGAAAGAATGGGAAGCGTACGAACGGCTCGGCATTGACGGCGCCTTCGTTGAGTCGATCCCGCTCCCGCTGCCGGTGGCGGCAGCGGTCGTGATGAAGAGGCAGGCGCAATTTCATCCGCTCAAATATTTGGCCAAGCTCGTCGATTCGATCACACAGGCTGGTAGCGCCATTTACGAACACACACCAGCGGCGGATATTGAACAAGGAAAAAGGATGACAGTCATTACGCGAGACAAAAAACGGGTTGAGTGCGACCATGTCGCCGTCTGTTCTCACTTTCCGTTTTACGACGGCGGGTTTTACTTTTCGCGCATGTACGCTGAACGGTCGTACGTATTGGGAGTGACGATCACGGAACCGTACCCGGGCGGCATGTATTTAAGCGCCGATGAACCGAAACGCTCGATCCGCTCCGCAGCGGCAGGCAGCGAGACGCTTATCCTGATTGGCGGCGAAAACCATAAAACCGGCCAAGGCGTGCCGACGATGCGTCATTACGAGGCGCTGTCCTCGTTCGCTTCGCAGCTGTTTACGGTGAACGACATCCGTTACCGTTGGTCCGCCCAAGATTTGACGACGCTGGACAACGTGCCGTACATCGGCCCGATGACGGCAGGGACGCCAAACATTTATGTCGCGACAGGGTACCGGAAGTGGGGGATGACGAACGGGACGGTCGCCGGGATGCTTTTATCTGACCTCATCCTCGACCGCGACAACCGATACCGCGACTTGTACTCCCCGTCGCGCTTTTACGCTGATCCAAGCATGAAGCAGTTTTTCACGACAAACCTTGACGTCGCCAAACATTTGCTGGTGGGAAAGATCGAACCGGTTGTCCGCCGGCCGCAAGATTTGGCGCATGGCGAAGGGGCGGTTGTCTCGGTCAACGGAAAGCGGGCTGGCGCCTATAAGGACGAAGCCGGGGGACTCCATGTCGTTGACACGACGTGCACTCATATGGGTTGCGAGCTGGAGTGGAACAGCGGCGACCGGACATGGGACTGCCCATGTCATGGCTCGCGCTTCTCGATCGATGGCGATGTGATCGAAGGACCGGCGAAACAGCCGCTCGCGCGCATTGAACTTGATGACGCGAAGTGAGGCGCTGACGCAGGACGGCGGCGCGTGCAGAACATCGTCGCAATCGGCATGTCGACCTTGAGTTCCAATGGGGGTTGGGAGCGTATGTTCCTAACCCCCTTATCGTTTTCATTTGCCGATGGCGCATTTCGTGATAAGATGAAAATGAGAGTGGACTGCATGTTGTATGATGTTTTCGGGAGGGATGACGCATGGACCTTGAACCGATTTTTCTCACCCCTGTCTTCCAAGAACGGATTTGGGGCGGCACGAAGCTCGCCGAACGATTCGGCTACGACATTCCGTCTTCGCAAACCGGGGAATGCTGGGCGGTGTCCGCCCATCCGCACGGGCAGACGGTCGTCGCCCGCGGACCGTTTGCCGGGATGACGCTCGGACAATTATGGGAGGAACGCCGCGATTTGTTCGGCCACTTCCCGTCTGACCGCTTCCCGCTGTTGACCAAAATTTTAGACGCCAATGCCGACTTGTCAGTCCAAGTCCACCCGGACGATGAATACGCCAAAACGCATGAAGGCGGAGAACTCGGCAAAACGGAGTGTTGGTACATCATCGACTGCAAGCCGGGCGCTAAGCTCATTTACGGCCATTATGCAGAAACGAAAGGAGAGCTGCGCGCGATGATGGAAGCGGGGGAATGGGATCGTTTACTTCGGAAAGTGCCGATCCGCCCCGGCGACTTCTTCTATGTCCCGAGCGGCACGATCCACGCCCTTTGCGAAGGGACGCTCGTCCTTGAGACGCAGCAAAGCTCAGATACAACCTACCGCGTCTACGATTATGATCGCGTCGACAGCCAAGGGCGGAAGCGCGAGCTTCATCTCGAGAAAGCGATTGACGTCACGACCGTCCCGCATCGCGACATCGATGTCCACCCCCATGTCGCCGAATTTCCCGGCGCGACGGTGACGACCTTCGTGGAAGGAGACTACTTCGGCGTCCAAAAATGGGACGTCCATGACGCGTTCGCGTCAGAACAGACGAAACCGTTTCTCATCGTCAGCATCCTAAAAGGCGAAGGTGAGCTCGTCCGCGAAGGACAGACATACCCGCTTCGCCGGGGCGACCATTTCATTTTGCCGCATCAATTCGGCCGTTTCACCATTCGCGGCTCCCTCCAAGCGATCGCGTCGTGGCCACGGAAAGGCAAATAAACGCGGGTGTCCCAAAGGTTCGGGACACTCGTTCTCATTGCCATAAGCAGCAAAATGACCAAATTGTGTTCGATTTAAGGGGCGTCGCCTTTTTGGGTCAGCCCCTTCTTTTTGTCGAAAATATTAACGGAAGAATTGTTTTCCTATTTGGCCAAGACGGTATACGGACGCAATATGCCGCGCCGTTTGTGTCACATAATGTTCTGCCTGCTCCAACGCTTTTTCAAGCGGCACGACGCCGGGCACGATCGTAAACAGCGCGTCGATGCCATGATCCAACACGACGGCGCTGTCGTCGCCCAACGACCCGGCGATGCCGATGACGGGGACGCCGAACTGTTTCGCTGTCTTGGCGACGCCGATCGGCGTTTTGCCGAACACCGTCTGTCCGTCAATCCGCCCTTCGCCGGTGATGACCAAGTCAGCGTCTTTGACGCGCTCCGCGAGCTGAACCGTCTCGATCACAATCTCTACGCCGCGCTTTAGCTCGGCCGGGAGAAACGCGAGCAGTCCCGCCCCCAACCCGCCGGCCGCACCCGCTCCCGGGATGTCGCCGACTTGTTTGCCGAGATCGCGTCGGATGACATCTGCGTAATGCGCCAAATTCCGGTCGAGAACGGCGACCATGTCCGGTGTCGCCCCCTTTTGCGGACCGAAAATGGCCGACGCTCCGTTCGGACCGGTAAGCGGGTTGTCGACGTCGCACGCCACGTCAATGCGGACTCCCCCAAGACGCGGGTCGAGACCGGAAAGGTCAATCGCATGCAAATCGGCCAGCGCGCCGCCGCCCGGACCGATGTCGCAGCCGTCTTCGTCCAAAAGCCTTCCCCCGAGCGCCTGCACCATGCCGGCCCCACCGTCGTTCGTCGCGCTGCCGCCAATGCCGATGATGAGGTGGGTGGCGCCGGCATCCAGCGCTGCAAGGATCAACTCCCCTGTCCCTCGCGTCGTCGTCACCAATGGGTTGCGCCGGTCGCGCGGGACAAGGTGCAGCCCTGAGGCGGCGGCCATCTCAATCACCGCCGTCTTCCCATCGCCAAGCAAACCAAAAAACGCCCGCACCGGCTCGCCGAGCGGCCCGGTCACTTCCGTTTCGACGATGCGGCCGCCGGTCGCATCAACGAGCGACCGCACCGTCCCTTCCCCGCCGTCGGCCATCGGCACCTTAACGTATTCCCCCTCCGGAAACACCGTGCGAAACCCACGCTCGACCGCCTCGGCGACTTCGAGCGCAGAAAGGCTTTCTTTAAATGAATCAGGGGCAATAACGATTTTCATTCTTTTTCCCTCCTCTTTTGTCTCCATCCAAACCTTGAAAACGAAAAGTCATCGGAAACGGCTGTCTTGGCACAAACGATGACAATAGCCTCCACTATAAGTTGTTCGCCAACCGAAGCGCTGCTTCCTTTGAGCGCAAACAAATCGCCAACATACTTACGCCACGAACAAGCCATGGCTGCTCGTAGCCGTCATAAGCGGGAAAAGAGAAGCGCCAAACACCTCAGCCGCCGCAATCGTATTCGGATTCGGCGATATGATATTTCCGGCCTTTCCGTCGCCGACAACGCCGCAATCGCGCTAGCTGTACTGGAAGAACCACCTATGCTTTATCTGCTTCCCTTTTCATTCAGCGAAATAAGCACGATCCAGCTGTATAGTTCACGAAAGAACCGGCATCGATTGGAACCAACTTTCACTCAATATGTGTCAAATTTTGTGGAAAAAAGGCGAAAAACAATGCCATTTCGTCTATTTTCACAATTGTGTATATAGTACTATAATAGATGTAACCATATGTTCGTTTGTTCCAATTGGGAACATCTTGATTCTATAAAAAAGACGGTTTCCAAATTCACCGTTCGCCATCGCCGGCTATAATCCGTATTTTTGCTGAAAGCCACTGGCATGTGAGCAGCCTTCCTTTTCTTTTTTTTGGAATCACTTCATCAACGCCGAAGTTGTCAGAGGTCAGATTTATAGGAGAGAGAGCCGAGATGTTACTCCGAGCACGACCGATGATTTTTGCTGTTTTTTCCGCATCCATTGTTGTTGTTTTTGTGTCAGAACCGCCTTCCTTCGATCGCACCTATGTCATCGCTTTGCTGTTTTATTGGCTGTTTTCCAGCTTGTATTCACACTTGCGCGTCATAGACAAAACGAAAAACAATATTCCCGTTGATTACGGCATTAACTATAGTTTATCGTTCGCCTTATTTGCCGGCCCGTTCGGGCTGTTTATCTTTGAAGCGTTGTTTCGCTTGACTGAACATATAGCAAAAAAATATTTGAAAACAGCGGAACCCGATGAATGGCTGCACACATTGTACAACATCGGCTCGTTTGTGACGTTCAATTCGCTCGCGTTTGCCTTATACAATCTCCTTGGTCCGCTGTTTCAGTCTATTCCGTTCATTGGCTTCTGGCTGCTTTTATTCCTGCTCGTCATCGTCGTTTCCTTTTTGACTGACTGTTGCCTGATCATCATTTTTTATATAACCGGCGACATTCAGACACAGCGCGAGGCGTTGGATTTTATTAAGACGAGAAGCTGGATGGACATGGGAAAAACGGCGCTGACAAACGGTCTGTTATTTCTCTTTTTGCAAGAACAGCGGTGGGATATGCTTTTGAGCTTATTTTTGCTGAATTACTTCGTCAGCCGCTCGTTCTTTTCCAAATCGCAAAGCATCCAGCATAAACTAGAACGCGACCACTTCGAAAAAATGGCCTACACCGACTTTTTGACCGGCATCCATAACCGCGCCTACATGGATCAAACGATCGCCAAGCTAAACGGATCCGGTGAATGGATTGGCGTCGTCGTCGCCGATATCGACAATTTTAAAACGATCAACGACACGTATAACCATGCCGTCGGCGACGAGGTGATCCGCCATTTCGCCTCAACCTTGAAACAGTTTCTCAAAGAGGGCGATTTTTTGTTCCGCAGCGGCGGTGAAGAATTTACGATGTTTTTGCGTAATCGCACATTTGAAGAGAGCGTCCGGCTTGTCGAGGAGATTCGAGAAGCAGTGCGCCATAGCACTGTGTTGGTCGATTATATGGCGGCAAAACGTCCCATTGCCTATACGTCGTCGTTCGGTCTTTACTTTTGTCAAGCAGAAGGAACGATGTCAATTGAAAAAGCGTACATTTATGCCGACCATTTATTGCTCCGTTCGAAAGAAAGCGGCAAAAATAAAGTATCAGCCCAATGCGGGGGAGTTGCATAAATTAGGCGGCTCTCCCCTGACTTTTCCTTAGCGCAACCCTCTTTTCCTGCTATATTTCCCTAAACGTCATTTGGCATAACACCTTAATCAAGATTCGCGATCTGTCAAACCAATGCGGCGCCCCTTGAGTGAATAACCTAAAAATTCCTTAATTGAAAAAGATTTCCATAAAATAATGAGACCGCTTCATCATTACACCTCACATTTCGCACCCTAACAAGGTCAAAACAAAGGATTTTTTATTTAGTTTTTCAGAATAACTTTTTGACCAACACGACGAGCGATGGCTATCCTTTTTTTACCATCGCTGGTCGTTCCGTATGAC